>JBEIPE010000243.1:0-4410 GCA_040377215.1 Halobacteriovoraceae bacterium | reverse complement strand
GCACCTTCCTTGGTTCCATCGTTGAAGGATGTCCCTCCCAGAACATCCCGATAATCTTATTATTATCGCAGTGCATTCACATTTCTAGGAAGACATGGAGATTTATGCCTTTACGCGTCAAAAATAGTTCGCTCGGCCGATACCCCTAACCCATTGTATTGTTTGATATAATTGGCCAGTGAACCTTTCGGCCTTATCCTACGTCTAAGGGGTATGAGTGTCTTTTGATGAGGCACCCCCAAGGAGAAACGAATGAAGAACCTATCGCTATTTATGGCCCTGATGCTGGTGACCTCAGTCGCTTTCGCAGGTGCGAGCAAGAAGAAAGAAGGCGAAAAGCGCGGAGAACAGATGCGCAAAGAGCTGAATCTTTCTGATGAACAGCTCGTTAAAATGAAAGAGATTCGTAAGAAGAAAAAAGAGAATCAGAAAGAAGCCCGCGCAAAAGTTAAGGCCGCTCGCGAAGCTTTCCATGCGACCGTCGGAAATCCCAAAGCGAGCAACGACGAATTGAAAGCGAAGTTTGAAGAATTGCAAACAGCTCAAGCTGCTCACCATCGCGCGGGATTTGAGACCATGCTGGAAATCCGAGCATTGCTCGATGAAACGCAGCGTGCGAAGTTTCATGAAAAACGAAAAATGTTCCGTGAAAAGTTTGAAAAACGTCGTAAGAAATTCGACAAAGACGTCGACGGAGATATGGAGTAATCCATGCTGATTACTAAGAGCGAAGAAGCTTTTCAAGCGCTCTACGCCTCCCAAGCTGGGGGCGTACGTCGCTTCTTGCAAGGAATGGTTGGCGGCAATCATCATGTGGCCGAAGAGCTCACGCAAGATGCCTTCATCAAAGCATGGAAAGCGCTGCCCACATTTGCTTTCAAAAGCACGTTGAAGACTTGGGTTTATACTGTGGCCCTCAACACTGCGAGAGATTGGTTGCGCGGTCACGGCGGAAAGACCTTTGTCGCTCTTGATCCTGATTCGCTCAATGCGGCGGAAGGTGAATCACCTGAAACCCGCGCCGTGAAGGAAGCCTTACTTGAATTAGAAGAAGAACCGCGGGCCTTGTTGATGCTGCACTATTATGAAGACCTGGATTTAAACGAGATCGCCAAGGTTCTCGGCATTCCTCAGGGAACCGTGAAATCCCGTCTGTTTGCTGCTAAAGGAAAACTTCGTCCCAAGCTCGTGGCCAAAGGATTTACTGTATGAAAAATGAATTTGAAAAACTCGACAACTTCATGCGTGAACACAAACCGGTGCTCGCCTCCCCTCGTCCCCTTAAAGCTCCTCCGGCGCGCTCATGGTGGTTACCTCTCACGGCAAGTGCCGCCGTGGCCATCGCTGTGCTCGTGACCATCAACGTGCAAAACCGCAACGCGGCTTTGGATCAAGAGGCCCTCGCAGGGATGCAGGCGATGGATTGGGACATGAGTGATGATGAACTGCCGACAGATGTCACCGATCTCGTGGCGTTGGTGGATTAGCTCACGGCCTTAAGGCCAACAATGCCCACCACGATGAATCCTAAGAAGAGCACTTTCAGAGCACCCAAAGGTTCGGCAAAAAGCAAACTTCCCACCACCACTGAACCGACCGCCCCCACTCCTGTCCAAACCGGATAGGCCACGCCGAGGGGAATAGTTCGGACCGAAAATCCGAGTAGTCCCATACTGATTGAGAGCGTCACAACAAAGAGAAGTGTAGGGATAAGCAACGAGAGGCCTTGCGAAGCCTTAAGATAATAGGCCCACGCCACTTCAAACAAACCTGCCAATAACAACATGCCCCACGCCCACATATCTTTCTCCTGCTTTTTTTTAAAAGTTGTAGAATTCTAGCATGAAAAACTATTACGAGCTCTCTCGCGAATTGGCCCATCTCGGCTCTGCTTACGCCCTCATCCATTGGGATTTTGAAACCCAAATGCCTAAAGGGGCCGCTGCCTGGCGCGCTGAAACCATGGGGCACTTTGCCGGACTGTTGCACGAAAAAAGTGTGCACCCCGAATACTTTGCTGCGGCTCAAACAGCGCTCAAGAATGCCACCAACGAGTTAGAGAAAGAAGCTCTTCGTAATGCCATCAAGGACATTGAGAAAAAAACACTCTTGCCGCAAAAGCTCGTAGAAGAAATCAGCCAGGCCTCGGCCCTTGCGCATGAAGGCTGGGTGACAGCAAAGAAAGAAAAAAACTTTGCCCTCTTTGCTCCCCATCTCGAAAAGATGGTGCGTCTTTCTCGCGAGCAAGCAAGCTACTACGCCCAGGGCAAAGACCCTTACGATGCTTTGCTAGATGAGTACTCCCCTGGCATGACATCAGCGGTGATCAAAAAACTCTTTGATGAACTTCGTCCCAAACTACAAGACCTCATTAGCCGTCGCAAAAAACCAATCGGACGCAAATGGATTGTGCCGATCGAAGTGCAAGAAAAAATTTGTCATGATGTCGTGGCGTGGATGGGTTTCCCCGCTGAACAATTAGTGCAGGCCCGCTCGGTGCATCCGTTCTGCACCAATCTTCATCCGACGGATGTGCGCATCACCACACGCTATCGTGAAGACGACCCTATGATGTCACTTTCATCGACCGTGCATGAATTGGGTCATGGTCTTTACGAGAATCAACTTCCTTCTGAGCATGTGGGCACACCGCTGAATCAGGCCAATGGTATGGACATGCATGAATCCCAGTCACGGCTATGGGAAGTGTGCCTCGCCACCTCACCCGAATTTTTCCGTTGGGTCCACCAGTGGTATTCCAAAAATGCTCCGGAATATATTAAAGGCTGGTCGGCGCAGGATTTGTTTTTGCTCGCCAGCGATGTGAAGCCGTCTCTCATTCGTACTGAGTCTGACCCTGTGACCTACGGTATGCATATTATGATTCGCTTCGAACTTGAGCTGGCGATTTTTAACGGAACACTTGAAGTAGCGCAATTACCTGCCGCTTGGGATAAGGCCTATCAAGACTATTTGGGTATCACTCCTCCTGATGTGTCAGTCGGTATCCTGCAAGACTCCCACTGGTCGAGCGGTGCTTTTGGTTATTTCCCAAGTTATCTCTTGGGCACCATGATCTCTTGTCAGTTGCATGAGGCCCTGCAAACACATTTCCCGGATCTCTCGGCGCGCGTAGAAACCGGCAAGCTCGGTGAAGTACGTGAGTGGCTCAAGACAAATGTCCATCGTTATGGCCGTGGCCTTTCGGCACCCAACATCATCAAACAAGCAACGGGCAAAGAATTGAGTCCTGCTCCATTCTTGAAGTTTCTCCAAGAGCGATTCATTGCATGATTAAGTTTGTCTGCAGCCAGATCTTTAGTTTGATGGGTTGGACCTACGCCCAGAATCTTCCGAGCGACACTCGCTCGTTGGTCATCGTGGGAGTTCCTCATACCTCGAACTGGGATTTTGTTCCGGCCATGACTCTGGTTTATCGCTCAGGTCTAAATGCCCGTTTCGTGATCAAAAAAGAATGGCTGCGGTTCCCGATCGGACTCGTACTCAAACCCATTGGGGCCATTGGTATTGATCGCGACAAGATCAAAACAGGCGCCGTAAGCAGCAGTACGGATTTGATGGCGCAACTCTTTCAGCAACACGAAGACCTCTGCCTAATGATCGCCCCGGAAGGAACACGCAGTGCCACCAACGAATGGAAGTCGGGCTTCTGGCATATTGCCCATAAGGCCAACGTGCCGTTGGCTTTGGCATTTGCTGACTATAAGACCAAGCGGGCCGGTATTGGATTGGTGCTGCATCCAACGGACTTCGAAAAAGATATGCGAACGATAATGGACTTCTATCGCAACATTCATCCCTGCCATCCAGACAAATTCAAGCTGGACCACCGCTATTCCTAGTCTATAATTAAGTTATGAGTGACGTTAAAAGCCATTACGACCAATTTCTTGCCCCCCTCTACACATGGATCGCCGGTGAGTTCGATGTGTTGGTTGAAAAAGAACGTGCTTATCTAGAGAAAGTTCTTAAGGCGAGTAAGCCTGGTGCGAAGGCCCTCGATCTCGGTGCAGGCCATGGCGTGCACAGCGCGGCCTTGCTCAAATTGGGTTATCAAGTCGAAGCGGTCGACACCAGCGCGGCGATCCTCGAAGCCCTCAAGGGCCGTAAAGGCCACGCCACCATTCGCACTGTCGTTAAAGACATGCGCACATACCGTCCGCTGGCCCCCGTAGAAACGTGTGTGTGTATGGGTGATACCCTCGCCCATCTCGCGTCTTACGAAGAAGTCGGCGCCTTCGCTCAACACGTTCACAGCATCTTGCGCTCAGGCGCGCAGTTTGTGATTTCCTTCCGTGATTTCTCAAAGGATCTTAAAAATACCGGTCGTGGTGTTTTGGTGCGTGAAGAAGAGAATCGGATTTTCGATTGCTTCATGTTCTTTGGCTC
>JBEIPE010000211.1:0-5354 GCA_040377215.1 Halobacteriovoraceae bacterium | reverse complement strand
GTCGCCGATCGACTTGAGGTTTTCAGTTTCATCCTCAGGAATCTCTACGCCGAACTCGTCTTCCATTTTCATCATCAACTCAACCATGTCGAGTGAGTCGAGATTGAGGTCATCTACGAAAGTGGTGTTGATGCTGATATTCGCGGCATCCATTTTCGTTGCCTCAGAAACCAGCTTGATCACTTTATCTTGAACTTCCATTCGGTAACTCCTTAAAGGGAAAAGGTCTGGTCGAGGGTATTAAATGTACAATCCGCCGTCAATTTTAATCACTTCGCCAGTGATGTAGCACGAAGCGTTACTTAGCAGAAAACACACGAGATTTGCCACATCTTGGGTTTCGCCGAAGCGGCCCAGAGGGATATTCTTCTGGTATTCTTCCTTCGCCTTGTCTGGCAAAGCCGCCGTCATGTCCGTGGCGATGAAGCCCGGGCACACGGCGTTACAGCGAACTTGGCGACTTGAGAGTTCTTTCGCCACTGATTTTGTGTAACCCACGAGGCCTGCTTTTGTGGCCGCGTAAACCGTTTGAGCGGTGTTGCCCATGAGACCTACGATTGAACTCATGTTCACGACGGAGGCTCCGCCCGCTTTCATCAAATGCTTCGTGAGGTAATTCGTCAGCACCATCGTAGCTTTCAAGTTCACACTCAAAAGATCATCGATATCTTCTGGCTTCACACGCAACATGAGTTGGTCTTTTGATTTACCCGCATTGTTCACGAGTCCGTGAAGTGTATTGCCGGCAGCGAAGAAGGCATCCAGTGCGCTGGTCATGGCCGCATGGTCAGTCACATCGAATTTCAAAGCGGTGGCTTTGCCGCCAGCGGCTTCAATCGCACCAGCGAGTTCCTTCGCAGCCGCTTCGTCACCACGATAGTTGAACACCACGTGAGTTTTTTGAGCGGCAAGGGCGAGAGCAATTGTGCGGCCGATACCCCGTGAGGCACCAGTAACGAGAACTGTCTTGGTAGCAAGATCAGGTAAAATCATGCGAGGAACTCCGGCAGTTTGTCGAAGGCGCCTGCTGTGTCGAGAGACAAGATGGCCGCTTCGGGTTGAATGCGTTTAATGAGACCGGCGAGAACTTTGCCCGGGCCCACTTCAATGAACTTTGTCGTTTTTGGGAGAGACTCAATGGATTGTGTCCAGCGAACTGATCCGCACACTTGATCCACAAGACGCTGACGGATGCCGTTTGCGTCGGTGCCTGCAGCGTATTCTTTTGCATCAACGTTCGCGACATAAGCCGTGTGAGTCGCTTTGAAAGCGAGAGTCGCTAAATGTTTCGCCATAACTTCCGCTGCTGGCTGCATGAGACTTGAATGGAAAGGGGCTGACACGTTCAAAGGAATCGCGCCGTGTTTTTCTGGGCAATTTTCAGCGAGCCAGGCGACCGCACGATCACAAGCAGCCGCGTGACCTGAGATCACGATTTGTTTTGGGTCATTAAAGTTCGCAGGCATGGCCTTCTCTGTGGCATTGCTTCCAGCAGCGCATGCTTTCTCGACCCAATCTTGAGAAATTTTCAAAATGGCGATCATCTTGCCTTGGCCAACGGGCACAGCTTCTTGCATGGATTTGCCGCGAAGATTCACGGCTTTGACCGCATCTTCGAGAGTCAATGCACCAGCTGCTACCAGGGCGGCGTATTCGCCGACTGAGTGACCGAGCACGCGATCAATAGAAACGCCTGCGGCCGCAAGTTTCGGGCGAAGCATTTCAAGCATCGCCACAGAATGAGTGACGATGGCAGGTTGAGTGAATTCTGTGAGTTTGAGTTTGTCTTCCGGACCTTCCAAACACAGTTGTGTGAGAGAGAATCCCAACGCTTGATCAGCACGAGCGAACAATCCGAAAGCCGGATCATCTTTGAAAGTAGAGCCCATGCCGACGTACTGAGAACCTTGACCTGGAAATACGAGTGTAACACCCATGTTTTTCGCTCCTTTCGCATCCTGCTCAAGGCAGAACACTGTTCTGTTGCGCGCTTCGGGCTCCTGCCCTCGCGTCCCTTAGTATTTGAGGAGAACGCCGCCCGATGTGAGACCGGCGCCAAATGCAGCAAGCATCAATGTTTGACCACGCTTGATGCGGCCATCACGAATGGCTTCATCCATCGCGATCGGTACAGTGGCCGACGATGTATTCGCAAAACGCTCCACGTTCACCACCGCTTTCTCAAGCGGGAAGTTGAAACGATTGGCGACAGCTTCGATGATTCTTAGGTTGGCTTGGTGAGGAATAAACCAGTCCACTTGTTCCATGGTCATGTGGGCTTCACTGAGCATCTGCTCGCAGTGAGCGGCCATCGTCTTTACAGCAGATTTGAAAACTTCTTTGCCATCCATCACGACACATTGAACATCAGTGCCGACGTTTTCTGCCGTGATCGGAGTGGCCGCACCACCGCCACGGAGCATGAGATGTTCGCCCTTCGTTGCGTCTGCGCCCAGAACGTGAGCAATCACTCCCGAGGCATCGCCTTCAGGTGCGCGGCCTAAGATCGTTACGCCACAACCGTCACCGAAAAGAATGCAAGTGTTGCGATCTTTCCAGTTATTGAATCCGCTGGTCATCTCTGCGCCGACCACCATGATAGTTTTGTACATGCCCGAGCGGATCAAACCGTCGGCTAGTGTGAAGCCATAAACCCAACCGGTGCATGCGGCGTTGATGTCGAGGCAGCCGCAGCCGTTGGTGATTCCCAATTTCAACTGCAACTGAGTTGCGGTGTTAGGGAAGAACATATCCGGGAAAGTGGTCGAGAAAAGAATGAGTTCAACGTCGTTGGGTTGAATGCCGGCCGCCTCAAAAGCTTTCTGTGCCGCTTTCATCGCCATACCACTCGGAATGTCGCCCGCTTTAGGATCTGCGATACGACGCTCATGAATGCCAGTGCGTTCAACAATCCATTGGTGAGAAGTATCGACAAGTTTCGAAACTTCATCGTTGGTCATGATCCGTGGTGGAACATAGTGACCAGTGCCGAGGATCTTGGTTTGGTACGCGCTCATGCAGGGACTCCCGTGCTGAAACAAAAAAGCCTTCTTTTAAGAAGGCTTTTTTGAGGTATCAATTTCGGCTTTTCAGTAAATTAAGCTTCAGCCGAGGCTGGAGCCGCTTTTTCTTTCACTTCAACAACTTGTTTGCCTTTGTAGTGGCCGCAAGCTGGGCACACGTGGTGAGGCATAGTGTAGTCGCCGCAGTTAGCGCAAGCCATTGGGAACTTGCGGTAAAGCTTATGATGTTGACCGGCACGACGGAGACCTTTGCGTGATACGCTCGTGCGCTTCTTAGGAACGGCCATAATAATTCTCCAAGGAAATCATTCAAATACAGTTAAAAAGAGTCCCTATTTCTATGCTAGTGACGTGTATTTGCCAAGAATAATTTTTGTCCTACTGGCGCGGCTTGTCAGAGGGAAGATCGGCATCCAAAGGACCGTCTGCGTCAAGGCGAGGGTAGTAGTTGTAGTTAAGAAACGCCTGCTCGTGAATCATCTCTGAAACATCGATCTGATTCTTCTCGTACGGGTACATTTCCCAGGTATCGCCATCGAGCCAAATTTCGCCGGTTTCAGCGTACTCTTCACTCTGGGTTACAGCGGTGGGAACAAAGCAGGTTTTGAATTCTGCGGTTAAACTTTCTTGCATCGGCTGGAGTGTTCTGACGCACTCGGTGTCATAAGTGGCACGAATTGTGCCGCGTGCCAAAACGTATTCACCGATCTCGCCTTTGTACTTTCGGCTCAATTCCACACTCAAATGAATCACGCTGTTTTCGAAATGGGCTTCAGGAGTGTGGGTGGTGGCGTGTTCATTCATTTCACGTAATAGATCGGCCACCCAGGCGACATTTTTATCAGCGGTAAAGCTGACCCAAGCGTCCTTCGCCATCTTGGTGATGGTGTAGCGAGCTTCGAGAGAATTGTTCAATGTGCCTTTCATACTTTATCCTTGGTGAGACCCTTAATTAGTGCAATGAGGTCAGAATGAAAACCCCCCAGGCCCAACATGTCCTGCTCGCCGGCTTCAGCGGCGCTGGCAAAACCACGGTTTTGCGTGAGTTGGCCCGTCTTTTACCTCAAACACCTTGTTTAGACCTCGATCAGCTGGTTGTCGCTGGTCGTGGCTCGGTGGCGCAGATCGTGGCGAAAGACGGGTGGAGTGGATTTCGTTCTCAGGAACTCGCTCAGCTCAAGCTGGTTTTGGCCCGTCCAGAGGCGACGGTTTTGGCGTTGGGAGGCGGAACTCTCGAGCAGGGGTGGAGCGTGATCGATCAATCTCTGGTCAAAGTGGTGCACTTGGAGTGTCCGTTTGAAACATGTTGGCAGCGAATCGCCGGCGGGAGTGAGCGACCTTTAGTTGAGCTTGGGGAAGCGGCCCTGCGTAAGCTTTTTGAAGAGCGAAAACCTCTCTATCAGCGCTGTCAGCTGCGAGTTGATGCCACTCGGTCCCCAGACGAGGTCGCACTGGCCATCTTGCGGCTCACTGGGCTAGCCTAAACCTGTAAAAACCAAGGAGAGGTTTATGGTTCAGTCTGTGCAGCCAGAATTCAAGAAGCGCGATCTCACAGTCGCTTTGTTGATGGAAGATGCCGTCAGCGCTCAAGAAGTTTCTGCGGCCCTTCGTGAAGTTGGCATCTTCGCCCACTACTACCGCGAACTCGATGAGTTCTGGATGGCGGCGAAGTTGGAAATGCCGGACCTTGCTGTCGTTGATGTCAGCAAAATGAGCTTCGGCTCAACTAAATTCAAAGATCATCCTCATGTGAAAGACGGCACTCTGTGCACAGTCTTCTTCCACAAAAACGAAACTCAGTTCTTGTTGCAATCAACCATCGGTTTGCCGGCGTACTCCTACGTTCACGGTGAAACGGCGTTGGTGCCTCAGATCAAGGCCCTATGTGAGCGTCGTCGTCGCGAGCTCGCCCTGGAAGTTCGTAACCGCGAATTGGAAGAGCGTGTCTCTCGTTTGCAAACGCGTTCAGCGCGTTTGATCGGTGAGAAGAGTGCGGGCGAACAATTTAAATCACATTTTGAATTCATCGACGGCATGATGCGCTCGTTGGAGCAAGATGCGGCTCATACTGATTTTTCAAAAGCGCTGTATGAAAATTTGGCGAATTGGGAACCGGTTAAGCACGTGGCGATGTATGAGTTGGGTCACAACCGTCAGAAGTTGATGGCACCTTCAATTCAAAAACCAAAGTGGCTTGCTTTGCCTGGTTTGTGGATTGGCAAAGACTGCACTCAAGGCATCGAGCCTTTCGCCATTGATATGGGCTGGCAAGTGGTGCGCGATCTCTTTGATAATGAGCCCGTTGAACTTCGCCTGCACGGCGGAGCGACT
>JBEIPE010000249.1:0-4352 GCA_040377215.1 Halobacteriovoraceae bacterium | reverse complement strand
TCAAGGTTCGTGGTGGCAGCGCCTGGGCCTTTCTCAATCTGGCGCGCCTCGAGCCACAGTTTGTGCGAAACGCTTTGTGGGTCTTGATCGGTGATCTGCGGACAGTGGGTGAGTCCGCCTTGTCTTTCGAGGGTGTGGACATTGGCACGTAAGACCTTGAGACGGTTCTGTTGGCGCAACGAAATCATGCAGTCATTCGGGGAAACGGAAAGACGTTCCAGATTCGCGGCGTGGGCCGCTTCAGCTTCGAGATTGAATTGTTTTTCAAGCTCATACACATTCTGTGCGAGGACTGGCGTTGCGAAGAGAAGAGTGAGCAGAAATGTTTTCATTAGCGGCACCCCGCCAAACGGTTATGGGTGCACAGAAGAATCGTGTTTCCGTCTTGACCGACACAACGATACTGCCAGCTCTGAGCGTTGCCGCTATAAGCACGAGCGAGAGGTTGATCGACGCCGGGAGCGGTGTTTCGATAAGCGCGAAAATCAGCTAAACACCAATTCGTGCAGTCGCCACCTTGCGTACGAATCTCTTTGGTCTTATCACCATTTTTGAGCAATAAAATATCTTCGGCGTGGCATTTGCCATCATTCGCGACTTTGAAATCAGTCATCGGATAGGTTTTGATGGCCGCACTGGCAAGCAGAGATTCATCCAGATAGGAATCGATGATGTATTGAGTAACATCGGGGCTTACGAGGGGGAGTTTGCGCTCAAAGCCCAAGTACGCATCTTTAAAACGAGCGAAGCATTCTGATTTATAAACCACGGGCCCTTTATAAAGGATCTCGCCGTTGCGAACACGCGCAGTGCAAGTGCCCAGGAGATGTTTGCTGGTGCCATCCAGATTGATCTGCTTAATTCCTTGCTCGAGGGGTGTGCCCTTGGAGCGCGTGCTGACGATCTCTCCGAGATGATGGCAGGTCATCAAAAAGCCGGTGGGCTTTTTTTCTTTGAGCCATTCTTCGAGTTTGGTATCGCAGGCCTCGGCGCAGGCCTGGTTATGGCCCGCATCCTGGGGGTCACTGGGAATCACGCTGGTGATCTCTAAACCGCCCGAGACGATGATGCGACATTCGGGGTAGTGATAAAAAGTCTCGTTGCCCTGCAGAGGATATTTGAGACGAGGAGCGATCTGCGGCTTGAGTGCCGGCTCGCTGGCGTAGAACACACGCAAAGCATGCATGCCCTCAGTGCTCATCTTGTGGCCGGCAAATTCAGTAGGTGAGGGATTCTTAAAGAGGGGATCGATGTATTTGCGACCAGTGGTGAGATTGCTCGGCGGCAAGTAGCTGTCGTTGAATTCTTTGCTCATGACTTTGCCACTGCTGATGGTCGGGCGATCAGCATCCGGCACGCTGGCGTAAGGGGGCAGAGGATAGTTGGCCAATTCGGAGTTTGTTTTTTGTAAGGCGCCGGTCACCAAATGTTCGCAGTGATTGAGTTCACCGATGGAGCGAATAATTTGAATTTGTTTTTTGAGAAGGGCCACGAGTTCAGTGGGATCAGTGACTTTACGACAGGTTTCCGGATCAATGCCCATCAAGAGCTTATTGCGTTCAAGAGAGCGTTGCGAGAGCAGCTCACCCCGGCGTTTCACTCCGAGTTCATAGTTCAAAAAACTTACGCCATTGGCGTAGGCCGTTTGCAGGAGGATGAGAGAGAGAAGCAGGATGCGCATAGAATTAGTTTACACTACTCATTATGCCAGTTGTCTACGCAGCGATCTTGAAGTCCTCAACCGGTGCTGCGTTCTCTTGTGCTTGCGCTACCAAGTCAGGTGCTGCCATCTCTTGGTACGAGGCGCGAGTGAGCACCCAGGTGTGATGATGTTCTGAGCGAGTTTCTGTCGCCGCTGCCTGATCAAGCCAGTTGGTGAGCATCGGCATGCCCATAGCCGCGAGTGATACAGTGCTGGCCCATGACCAGGTTAATGAACTTTGCACGGAAGCGCTTTCTACTCTGTGCTTGAAGAGACGCAGACCAGGAGTCATGCCGTGAAAAAGAATTCCTACGAAGTTCATGGTGAAAAAGAAAATCGGCGCGAGCACAAGGCTCATGCGCTCACTGTAAGCGGTGATCATGAAACGTGCGTCGCTCGGCAAACGATCGAGGCCCAGCGGCCCAACGAAACCCATCCACGCTTTAACTGCAATACTCGCAAAAGCGAAGGCCAAGACCCAGTCGAGGGCCCAAGCGCAAAACACTGCCCATGGATTGAGTTGCTCCGGAGCACGACGCATGCTCGGATCCATCAATTGGCGAGTCGTGAGTGATTGTTCAAGCTGGTCGATGAGACGTGGTGCCATAGTTACCTCATTCTCCTTATCGGAGCATAAGGCCTGGCCCTACAGTCACAAAGTCAAAAGCTCAGCTATTGGTTAAGCGCCTGAGATTTCATGTCATGTAGCATCTGCAACGCCTGGATCGGCGTGAGGTTCATGACATCAATTTCTTGCAGACGTTTCTCCAGGGCCACCAAGTGCGCTGGCGTTTCTACGCTCGTCGCTTGGAACATCGACAACTGGGGCGGGTTCACTTGCTCAACAAGAGAGTGATCACGGTGCTGCTCTTCGAGTTTGCCGAGGATATTGCGGGCACGCTTGAGAATCTCTTTCGGCAATCCTGCCAGCTCCGCCACGTGGATACCAAAACTTTGAGTCGCTCCGGCCTCGATGAGTTCGTACATGAACTGCACTTTGCCTTTATGACTTTCTGTTCTCACGGTGAGATTTTTCGCCGATGGCAATGTATCAACCAGCTCGATCAATTCATGATAATGAGTCGCGAACAACGTGAGGGATTTGAGTTGGGTGGCGAACCATTCCACCAGGGCCCACGCAATCGAGAGACCATCATAAGTTGAAGTACCGCGTCCGATCTCATCCAGGATGATGAGACTATCAGAGGTGGCGTGACGAAGAATCTCTGCCGTCTCACTCATCTCCACCATGAACGTCGACTGACCACGGATGATGTCATCACTCGCGCCGAGGCGTGAGAAGAGGTAGTCGCGCACACCGAGCTGCGCGTGGGTCGCTGGAACCCATGCGCCCAACTGAGCGAGGTACTGGATCAGCGCTACTTCACGCATGACAGTTGTTTTACCGGCCATGTTAGGACCGGTGATCAAGGCAAAGGGTTTTTCCGGCGTGAGACTCACATTGTGAGTCACGAAACGCTCTTGAATATTGGCGCGAATCAACGGGTGCCAAGCGCCTTTGATATTCACGACACGATCGTTCGAGAGCTCCGGGCGGATGAAACCTTCCTGCAATGCGACCCATGCGAGAGATTGGTACACATCCATCTGAGCGATGCGTTTGGCGACTTCGAGAATGATGCTGGAGAGGTCGAGCACTTGCGCCAGTAAACCATCAAAGAGTTCGCGCTCGAGACGAGTCAAGCGCTCTTGCGCTGAAGTGACGTCGATTTCAAGTTTCGCGAGTTCTTCGGTTTGGTAGCGCTCACCGTTGGTGAGAGTTTGCTTACGTTGGAACGACTTCGGGACTTTGCTCAAGTGAGAATTGGAAATCTCAATGAAGAAGCCCGCGAGGTTGTTTGATTTAACTTTGAGATTACTGATACCGGTTTCTTGACGGTAACGAGTTTCGAGGGCGAGCAATTCGTCGGACACCGATTGACTCAAACGCGCGAGACGATCGCGCTCTTTATTCACGCCTGGGCGGATCAAATTGCCCTTATCAGCATGAGCACCGAGTTCATCGCTGATGGTGCTGTTGATTTCTTGCGAGAGCGTATCAAGCGTCTTGCGATCTTTTTTGTCCAAAGATGGGAAGAAGCGCGCGAGTTCGTCCTTGGCGTCCGCTTCCATCTTGCCGTGAAGTTCGAGAGTGCGCGCGAGATTGAGTAAGTCACCCGCGTTGGCTTTTTTCGTGGTGGCCTTCGCCATGATGCGATCAAGGTCACGCACATCCACGAGCTGTTCGCGCCAGCGCTTCAAGAGTTCTGGTTTGGCCATCAAGGCACCCAGAAGTTCCTGGCGTTTTTTGATCTGCGCGAGATCTTTCAGCGGAGTCTGGAAGAAATTCTTCAGATGACGAGCGCCCATGGCGCATTTGGTGCGATCCATGAAGCCAATCAGTGAGTGCTCCCATTGCGCGGGATCGCGCGGGAAAATCTCGAGGCCTCGCAACGTCGCCCACGTCACCTTCATGCCATCATCGCCTTGGATGAGACGGAACGGGCGGATGTGGCCGATTTTATCGAGGCTTTGAGTTGAGCAGACGTACCAGCTCAAAGCACCGAGAGGTGAAAGCACTGACGGGCGTTGCTGAATGATGCCGTCACGCTTGTGACCTGGAATGAGTTTTTCAAGATAAGGAGCCGCG
>JBEIPE010000281.1:0-3892 GCA_040377215.1 Halobacteriovoraceae bacterium | reverse complement strand
CGCCATTTCTCGAGGGGAATAATGTCTTCGGCCGGCAGTGGCGCGGCCATTTTGAGAGTCAGTTTAAACTTGGTAACGCCATCATCAATCACGGTAGGCACCTTACTGGCGTTGAGGGGGGAGGTAGTTAGAACCTGATCATTGAGCATCGTGGCTTCCTCCCTTATACTTAAGCTTAGGGTATCCTCATCGATATCGCAAACTTGGGGTGGTTATTCTCGAAAAGTTTAAAGAGCAGCTCGAACAGCTTAAGGCAAAGATTCCTTTCCTAAATAAAGGTGCGCCTAAATCTGATGATGACGCTGATGAAGATGCATCAGAAGACAAAGTTGTGGCGCGCAGTTCTGGCGAGCCTGCTTGGAAAGCCGCCGTCGCGAACCAACTTCCATTCCTTGCAAAATTTTTAGGTGGCAACAAAGCTTCAGGTAAAGCTGCCAATGAAGATGCCACTGACGCCAATATCAAAGTTCCAGTAGCGAACGCTAGTGAAGAGAAGCGTAAAAAAATTATTCGCGCTGTGCTTGTGGTAGGCGCACTCTATTTCGTCTATGACACTCTGATGGTGACAGAAGAAAAACCGCCTGAAGTTGTGGAAGGAACAAAACCACCCAAAAGCAAGAAGGCGTTGGAAAGAGAAGCGGCTAAGGCAAAAGCCGCGGCTGAGGCGGCAGCGGCTGCAGCAGCAGCTACCGGCACCACAGAAACACCGTCGGCAACAGATCCTACGGCCTCGACTGAAACCCCACCGGCCACTGATCCGACGACACCCACTGAAGCTCCAGTCGATGTCGCAACGACACCCACCGATGTGATTCCGGAAGCCCCTGCCGACATTCCTGAGACAGATGCTTCTGCTCCTATCGAAGGAACTGCCGGCACGATTACTCCGGATGTGGATCCGCAAGCAGCGCAAGATGCAGCGACGGCGACCACTGATCTAGGGATTCCGCAAGATGATCCCTTCGCAACGGGCGATGTACCTGCTGCTGACGGAGACGCGTCTCAGCCTCAGCAAGCTCCTGGTATGGATACCACGACTGGCACTGACCAAGTGACGGATGGCGAGAAGCCAGCTGACTCAGGTGACATGACTGAGCAGATTCTCAAGGATTTAGAAAAACAGATTGGTGCAGACCAAGCGGCCACAACACAACCAACTTCAGCGGCCTATATAAATCCACCCGACTATGAAAATGTTGGTCGTGGTTTGGTTTACAATTGTATTGGTAAGCACTGGGCCTGTGTGGACGGCCCAAGCTTTAAGATCTGCCAGCAAAACAATACAGCTTTAAAAAATCAAAACCGCTCGAAAGAATGCTACCCTGATAGCATTTATCAATCGGACTCGGCCTGTGGATGGGTTCAGAAGCAGAAGATCACGGGCAACGCCAAGACCGACTTCTGTAATTAGAATCTAAGCTGCATTCTTCGCGAATTTACGATCGAGAAGCGGGATATGGAATTCTGATTCACCCTTGAGTGATTCCTTACGCATGCCTTCGACAAACGCCGCCACACACTTCGGATCGAACTGTGAGCCTGAGAACTGCGAGAGTTCATCAAAGGCCACGCTGTAGTCGAGACCTTTACGATAAGGTCTCGTGGATGTCATAGCATCGAAGGTGTCAGCAATGAGAATGATGCGGGCGAAGAGTGGGATATCATCACCCTTCATTCCCATCGGATAACCGCGACCATCATAGCGTTCGTGATGGTAGCGAGCATTGAGCGCGACTTTCTCGAAGTAGGGATACTCTTTGAGGATTTCATAAGTGAGTTCCGGGTGCTGTTTCATGACCAGGAATTCTTCTTCTGTCAGGCGGCTCGGTTTGTTGAGCACCTGATCCGGAGTACCGATCTTACCGATGTCATGGAAGATAGCCGAAAGTTCTAGTTCTTTCATTTCTTCGTCTGACAATCCCATCTCACGACCAGTGACTAACGAGAAGTAAGCGACACGCATGCTGTGTCCAAAAGTATAATGATCTTTGCAGTCGAGGGCCTTCAGGATGGTACGCGCCATCATCTCGGCCATCTTTTGGTTTTCCACTTTCAAGCGCTCGCCTTCCATCGCTAGCGAAAGCATCGCTTGTGCTGTGGTGAAAGACGGTATGTGAAAAACGTTATTCGGTTTCTTCATTAAGCTTCCAAAAAATCACACTGACGGGACCTACACGGACCCCCGTATAAATGTCTTTATCGGTGCGGTACTGGAAAAACTGAAAAGAAAAGATAAGGCGCAGATATTGCTCATTTATTGCCCTAAGCGCCCGAAAAGGTAAGCATGCGTATTATCGACACCCATAACCGGATCATTCCGGCGATGAAAGAACACCATCTTGATGTGGAAGATTTCTTCTCTCACTTACAGGTCATTACCCCCCAAGATTTTTTGAAGTCACCCCTCGAAGGTCGCTCAGAAGTCCTCCTTATTGATGTGCCCTCAATGGTGGGCCATCAGGTCAATGACCAGCTACTGGCCATGGTGAACACGCATCCGGCCGCCGTGCTCTTTATGCCGTCACCGGCCAAAAAAGAATGGGAAGACTGGCTCGCGCAATTACTGACCCTGACAGATAAAGTGATCGCTGTTCAGCGTCTTCCAATGGGCGCGCCAGAGTGGTCTTTGTTACGCAACCAGATGCTCTATTTCTGGCGCCAAGGTCTCGATCGCCAGCGCTTCCGTGAGCAGATGGTGCGTTTTAGCCAAGAGATGGATGAGTTGGTTCGTGGCGCTCAGTTAGAAATGCTCAAGGCAAAAAAAATTCATGAAGGTGTGGTTCCTCGCCGCACGGAAGATCTCAAGGCCGTTCAACTCACCAGCAAGTACGCGGTGGGTGAGGGCGCCGGTTCCGAGTATTTTGATGTGATTCGTGGGCAAAATTTTGTGCACTTGGTTTTCTTGCACACCACCTCATACTTGGCTTCAAGTTGTCTTATGGGACTCTTGAATAAGTATAAGGGCGGCCCGATGGGCCTAGATCCTCAGCTCTTCCTCCAGGAAGCCGCCTTTGAAATTCGTAGTATCAATGCCAATAAAAAGAAGCCCGTGGATGTTCAGATGCTGCTTCTGCGCATCGATCAGGCCAGCTTGAAGTGCGAAGGGCATGCCTTTGGGGCATTCGAGTTGTTCAGTCAGGAACACGGCCTGCGCGCGCTGCCCCAGTTGTCAGGTTTTGATGCCCAGAAGACGGAGGAGTCCCGCTTCTCTTTCTCACTTACACGGGGGGAGAAAGTCGTTGTTTTCTCTCCGGGGTTCATATTTAATTGGAATGAGACGCGACCAGCGGCAGAGCGCGGGCCTTTCATCAAGACAAACGAAAAGTTGTCAGGGTCCGAGCTGTTGATGGAGCTCTTTTTTCAACTTAAAAAACAGTCATCCGGTGACTTCCTCGCAAAAGACGCGACGGCCGTGATGATGGAGGTTAACCGCCATGGGATCCAACAAGTTTAGTGCCTTCGTCTTGTTGTTGGCGGTGTCACTACCTGGCCATGCACTCGAACGTTTCTCTGCCAAAGCTTGCCTTGAAGGCAACTTCAAAACCAAGATCGCTCATCGCGGTCCTTTGTTCGGGTTGCTCCCTCACGAACTCATTCTTGAAAAGAAGAACTGCCTCGTAAAAGTTTCTTATCGCCGTTACTTGCCGAAAGAGTGGGTGGTAGATGTTTGTCGCGAGCCAGTTCATATCAAAGTGGCTTCTGCCACCGGCACTGACGTTGCGAAGAAAACTGAAGACTGTGTGAAGCCGGATAAAACACGCAACACATCTGATTTCTGCGGCCAGTATTTTGATATGGTGGATGTGATCCAAGACGACGGTTTGATCTTTGCGGAAGGCGACCGTGATAGTCTTTCAACTCCTCACGGCCGTACCTACTGTGCTTATCTTTT
>JBEIPE010000416.1:0-2052 GCA_040377215.1 Halobacteriovoraceae bacterium | reverse complement strand
TTGTCAGAAAGAATGGGGTGCTTCATGTTCCAGCCAACGAAGGTGTAACCTTTGTTCGCTTTGTTCACTGTTTTAACTTTAAAGAGTTTCGTTCCCCATTCTGGGCCATCTGTCTTCTTCACGTAAGCTTCTGGACGAAGACCGATGTAATCTAAGTCACCTTTTTTGAAACTTTCAGTGATGACGTTTTCCTCTTGAATGAAACGCAAGACAAGACGTGGGTAGTTCCATGTTTTGCTTTCTTCTGGGTCTTTGCGTCCCCACCAGTCTTCGTTGCGCTCGAGGACGATGCGCTTTCCTTTCTCGTAAGTTGCAAACTTGTACGGCCCAGTGCCTAAGAGAACTTTGCCATGATCTTTTTTGCGGCTCTCATCAGTGTAGAAATGCTTTGGGATGACGGTCAAGGTCGCACACGAATCAAAGTTTTTGAAGTACTCATCTTTCACCGTGAAACGAATAGTACGTGGATCAATAATTTCAACTTTCTCAATGCTCTCATAGTACGGACGCATGTGGGCCGTATTCAGCTTCGGATCAAAAATCGCATCAAATGAATATTTCACATCTTCGACAGTTAGGGGCTTGCCATCAGTCCACTTCACGCCTTCACGAAGCGTAAAAGTGAAGACTTTTTTGTCCGCAGAGACTTCCCATTTTTCTGCCAATGCAGGCTTCCATTCATAGGTATCAAGATCGCGATCGAGCAGGCTTTCTAGAATGTAGCCTTGCACTGTTTGAGCATAGGCATCAGTCGAGGTCAGTGGATTCAACGTTGTGGGCTCACCACCAATGTTAATGAAGAAACTTCCCGAGGTTGATTTCTGAGCGCCTTTATCCTGGCAAGCCACAAGGCCCACAGTTAAGCACATAAGAAAGACCAACTTCATCAGACTGAGGTTCATACAACGCACTCCTTGCGAATTTATTTATGGATGTAAAGATCAGGATCGAGCGACCAGCGATCAACGGTGAAGTTGCTCTCATGAATCCGATAAGATTCAAGCTTACTCTCAACCTCATTGAGTCTCGTCTCGGCGGCCTTAAAGGACACCATGGAATTCGCACGATCTTCTTCTTGGGCCGCTAGCTCTTTCTGCCATTCTGCCTCGAGCTTTTGGCGCAGAACTTCATACCGCTTATTGATAATTTCAACGCGCTCAACATGCGCTTCAAGATCACGCTCGTGACGGCGCTTCTTCGCCAACATTGCCATGCGCTTTTTAAGTAAAATCTCCACGAGTTCGTGAGCCGTCTTGATGTTGTTCTCTAAATCCTGTCCCCAGAATTTCAAAAAACTTCCGGTCGTCAAATGCACGCTCTTCACACAGCTCACGTACTCTGGAACACGGAGAAGTAGGTATTCCGTACTTCTCGCTTCGACGATGGCAAGACAGCGCTGGTTAGGATAACTCTCGTTCCAAAAATCTAGACGGTCGTTCTTATTCAAGAACTTGGCATTTTTAAAATCAACACGCACACGCATTAATTGCGCGACTCCATTGAGGCGCGAAACTCGGCCCGGAAATGTTGCTTCAAGCGTAGCAGGACTAACAGCAACGGGCTCAACCGCGAAGACGGATGTTGTTCCTATCATCATGATAAGACAGAGAAACTTTCGCATGCTCTTATTATGCCACTGTCAGAGGGCAAGCCAAGAAAGATCGTGCGAAGCTTTTTAGTCGGCTATTGAGGTTTCTGAAGAATGACACTGGCGCGGAAATTCTTTTCATGGAGCGGCTCTTCATACTTGAGCACACGCATCCCCGGGAACATTTTGAGAAGTTCTTGTTCTTTCAAGAAGAAGTCGACCGGGTCATGGCGATGAGAGGGATGAATGCGCTGTCTCGTTGTATGTGATTCGTAAATCAAGATGCCGCCGGGACGTAGCCAGGTTTTAATCTTCTCGAGCAAGCCGCGATCGACGTAGTAGAAACAGATAATGGCATCATAGCTGCCTGGAGCAATCTTGTAGTCAGTCATCGAGGCAACGACACCTTTGATTTTGACTCCGTACTCTTTGGCCAACAAATGGGCTTTCTTCACTGCGACTGA
>JBEIPE010000396.1:0-2286 GCA_040377215.1 Halobacteriovoraceae bacterium | reverse complement strand
TGCTGGATGGATTGAAGACCAATATTCCGTTGCTGAAAGTGATTCTCGATGAAGAGAGCTTCAAAGCAGGTCATTACACCACTCACTATATTGCAGGGGTGAAGCCGCAGGAAAAGGTAGCGATTGCGGAAGACGCACGCACGTTGATGGTCAGAGTCGCTTCTGTTGAAATGGGACAGGTGTAACATGCGCTATTATTTCGTTGATCAAGATCGCAAAGATATCGTCGTCGACTTGAATAAAGTAGAAGCCCACGGGGGAACTACTAAGTTCACGTTTCAAGACCAGACTTTTCTCGCCCGTCGTTTGGCCGGCAAACTGTTTGGTTCTTGGGATGGCAAGAAGTGGTTCAAGATGACCCAGCTTTCTGCTGGTGAGACGGTGGTGTCCAACACCATGACCTACAAAATGTACCGTGGTTTCAAGCCGTCGGGTCTTTTCACAGGCGGCGCAGGCGCGCTTGTGACTCAAATGCCGGGCAAAGTGGTGAAGCTCATGGTGAAAGTCGGAGACAAGGTTGAGAAGGGACAAACCATCCTCATTCTCGAAGCGATGAAGATGGAAAACGAGATTAAGGCCGGTGCCTCTGGTGTGTTGAAGAGCCTCTTGGTGCAACCAGGACAGGCACTTGAACAAGGCGTTTTGATGGCCGAGATCGAGACTTCAGAGGCTTAGAGCGGCAACTCTTGCCGGTTTTCTCCCTCATCCTACCTGAGTGATACAATGGGATAAGGGAGAAGCCTAATGACTGATAAGCGCAGCTCAATTATCACTGTCCCAGACCTCCGATCATTCTTTTTTCAGAGTCTCGATGAACTCAACAATCGATCGCTCTGTCCCGTTCCCCAAGAAACCATTTTCTACTCTAGTACGGTGCTTGATCGCCTCGCCTTGAGTGCCAGTTTTTTTGAAGAAGAAGATGGTCGCGTGCGCGAGAAGATTCTTGGCACCAAATTACTCGAAGCCACCCAACTGACCCGCGAAGAACAGCGTCGTGTTTACCAAGAAGTCGGTGATGCGGCCTTGATGCTGTGTGGGTATTTTTCTGAGTCCATGAATCGCAAACGAATTCTCGATGCGAGCTACTATCAACAACTCGGGGCCACAGCTTATTCACGTTTGAATGGTGTGGTTCCTCGTCATATGAATATTCCATCTTTCTTTGGCGTATTGGCGTCGAGCTTTGTGCCACTCACAAGTTTGATTGGCATGTTGGCCAGTCGTGATCGTTTCGATCAAGACCGTCATTTGCTCTTTCAAAAGACCATGAGTGGAAGCGCGAGCGATCAAGAAATGCTCGCCGGTGGAATTCTTCCAACAGAAAAGAAAGTTTCTTAGTAGCCGTATCCTGGCGGCACACTGAACAACCCTGAGCGGTAAGGCAGTCCTTGTGGACCGCCGCCTGGCTTCAGCGGATTGAATTCAGAAGTCTCAATCATAGTAGGTGATGTGATGTGACGGACGCTGTGCCCTTCGATCACAGTACCGTTGTAGCCCGGGAACACATGGAAGCCGGTGTGAGCTGTACCAATGAAAAGCGGGACAGCTTTGAAATTCAACGGAAGAGTGCGGTTGAAATTCACCATGCTCGTCGAATCATCTACTTTGTTGAAGTAGTACATGCCTTTGCGTTGGATCGTGATCAAACGGTAAGCGTGATAACCCCAAAAACGTTTTACGTTGGTGGGATCTTTAAGCTTTTCTTCCTCGTCCCAAGCTGCGTTTTGAGAGAGATCAGGATTCCAGTAAAGTGTCTTCCAACCTAGCTTGCGAAGCGCTTCTTGCAGGGCTGTGCCGTCGAGATCGTTGGCCACGAGGAAAGCATCCACTTTCTTCCAGATCTCGGTATCACCGGCCTTAGCGAAACCCTCGGCTAGACATTTACGAGCTAGGCCTACGCAGCTGGTGGGCTGCAGACGAGTCACAAGACTGGTGGGCACGCGCAGACGTTTGAGCTCAGCTTTGCGTTGTTCAAGAGTCATGCGTGCGAAGGCAGACTGATCACCGTAAAAAGCAGAGATGCCGTAACGGCGGTGAAAATCTTTGTGAGTCTTCAGATCCCTCTTAAGACAGTTCACCGCTTCGGGAACGATGGTCTCAACATCTACGTGGTGGCGTGAGATTTCTTCGGGAGTGAATTCCACTGAGCCGTTAAATTGGGCCAAAACAGGGAAAGAGATAAGGGCGAGGAGAATAAAAAGGTTCGTCATGAGATGGTTCTAACACCCCATGACGAATCTGAAAATAATCAGTTTGGTCCGGCGGTCACGATATTCCAAGGACCTG
>JBEIPE010000153.1:0-6875 GCA_040377215.1 Halobacteriovoraceae bacterium | reverse complement strand
GCGGTGGTGATCTCTCCCCCATCGCTAAACGAATTGGGGGTGGCATTCACCACCCCCCAGATTTGAATTCTTTGTTGTTTGTAGGCCAGGCTCATGCCGGAGCGACTTTGCCTCCGATGAGTGGAGCACTCATCGTTTCAGCTGGCGCCGGTTTTTTTGAGATGATCGGCTGACCGATATCTTCGCCGGCGATGATGCGACGGATTTGATCCGCATCCAAGGTTTCCCAAACGATCAACGCTTCCGCGACACGCTTCAAGTCGTCTGAACGCTCTTGCAAGATGCTCTTGGCGCGCTCGTAGTTCGATTGCACGAAGTTCGCGATCTCAGAGTCGATCTTCTTCGCCGTTTCGTCAGAGAACGCCGAACCTTCTGAACCACCATACACATTCGTCTGAGTTTTCCCAGCGAAGTTGATCGGGCCGAGCTTCGACATACCCCAGTTACAAACCATGTTACGAGCGAGATCCGTGGCGCGCTCAATATCGTTCGAGGCACCGTTCGTCGTTTCTTGGAAGATCACTTCTTCCGCGCAACGGCCGCCCATCAAGAAAGAAATCCAGTTTTCGGCTTTCTCTTTGGTGAGGTTCAACATGTCTTCGTTCGGAAGCGTTTGAGTCACACCCAAAGCTTGGCCACGAGGAATGATCGACACTTTATGAATAGGATCCGTCTGTGGAAGATTCAAGCCTACCAAAGTATGGCCGGCTTCGTGGTACGCGGTGATGCGCTTCTCTTTATCAGAGATCATCATCGACTTACGGGCGACACCCATAAGAACTTTGTCTTTGGCGTTTTCGAAATCCACTGACATAAGGAATTTCTTCCCGTCACGAGCGGCCAGAAGTGCGGCTTCGTTCACCAAGTTGGCAAGATCAGCACCGGTGAACCCTGGGGTTCCTTTGGCGATGACTTCCAAATCAATGTTCGGCTCAAGCGGAGTTTTCTTGGTGTGCACTTTGAGAATCTGCAAACGGCCACGCACGTCTGGACGACCGACAGTCACACGGCGGTCGAAACGACCTGGACGCAAGAGGGCTGGATCGAGCACGTCAATGCGGTTCGTGGCCGCCATGATGATAACGCCATCATTACCTTCGAAGCCGTCCATCTCGACGAGAAGTTGGTTCAAAGTCTGTTCGCGCTCATCGTGACCGCCGCCCATACCAGCACCACGGTGGCGACCGACGGCATCGATCTCATCGATGAAGATGATACATGGAGCGTGCTTCTTACCTTGCTCGAACAAGTCGCGGACACGTGAGGCACCGACACCTACGAACATCTCAACGAAGTCAGAACCTGAGATCGAGAAGAACGGAACGCCCGCCTCGCCCGCTACGGCGCGCGCGAGCAACGTTTTACCGGTACCTGGAGGACCGACGAGCAAACAGCCCTTCGGAATCTTACCGCCAAGAACGGTGTATTTTTTTGGGTCTTTCAAGAAGTCGACGATCTCAACGAGTTCTTCCTTCGCTTCTTCAACACCAGCGACGTCATTGAACGTCACTTTCTTGTCATTCTCAGTGAGCATCTTGGTGCGCGCTTTACCAAAGCTCATGGCTTTGCCGCCGCCTGATTGCAACTGACGAAGGAAGAAGTAGAACACACCGAAGAGAATGATCATCGGGAACCAGTTCATCAGCAAGCTGCTCATGAAGCCGGGTTTATCTTCGCGCTTGTAGTTCGGGATGATGCCGTTGGTGCGCAAAATATTGAACGTCTCTGCGCCGGTGTTACCGGTGAGTTCAAAGTAAGTGCCGTTCTCATAGCCTTCTTTGAAGCGGCCCTGGATGGTGTATTCACCTTGCAGGCTGACTTCCTGAATATTTTTATTCTCTACCGCTTGAATGAACTGCGAGTAGGTAATGTTGCGGGCAGGTTTGTTACCTTGCTCGATAGTCTTCATGATGAAGGCCATAAGCAGGATCACAACGACCCAAAGAAGAAGTGTTTTTTGTTGGCGTTTCATAGGCGGGGCCTTTTGTGGCAATAAAGAGTGACGGGGATCCTTCCCCGAAAAAACTGTCCTCTTATTTTAGACCCGCTGATAGCTTCGCCGCAAGGGCCGATGCTTAGTGATTGGTTGGCCAAAGCGGTTGCAACCACAAGACTTGTTGAGGGTCTGTCCATCGTTGCAACAGTTTCTGTGCATGAATCACCGGTACTGCGCGCTGCCCTGTGAGAGTGGGCCAGAGAGGATCTTGGCCACTTGAGACGAGAACATTCCGATGCTTTTGATCAGGATCAAAGCCCACCCAAAACGGTGCGTGCTGCAAAAGTCCCTGCTGAAGACTGTCTTCAATGAGTGTTTGAAACTGCTCACGTGTCCATGCGCGCGTCTCAACTTGAGACGGGGCCACGTCATTGGCCTGGAAATTTTTCTTCATGACGAGCAACCACTCACCGTAACTGACGGCACGAACTCCCCCTGACAAATCAAAGGGCCCTTTTTTGCCAGCGGCATGGGCACGCAAAACTTTGGGGACTTCTTGATTGAGGGTGCCGCGAGTTGTGACACTAAGAGTCTTCACGGCGTCGATAAGAGCGGTTTCGGTCAAAACACCGCTCAATAAAATCGCTTCATTGTTTTGGTGACGGTGTGTCAGAGACTTTTTTTTTAACGCTACTCCCAACTCCTCAGCTAAACGCTGGGAACGGCGAGCGTAGTGCTTCAAAAACTGCGGATGAGAGCTCTTGAGCGTGGGATGGATTTTTTGCCGAAAAATAGCGCGGGCATAATCTGGCGTCAGATTGGTGGGGTCTTCTAGCCAGGCGAGCTTACGGGCGATGGACTCTTTTACAATTTGCGCACGAGACACACATAGGAAAGGACGCAAAATGCGATCATTCTTAAGGGGAATTCCCAGTGAAGATGTGACTTCACTCGAGCGGGCCTGTTGCAATTGTGACCACTCCCAAGAGTCGTCGAGATGATGGCCCAGCCACAGCTCTTCGTTAGGTTGGAGCGCTCCGGTCAGGAGCGCTATTCTCGCGTTTCTTAACTCTTCTTCTGCATTCGCTGTAGGAATGTCGCCGGTGCGATGGAGCGTTGTGAAAGAGAGTTCCAAACGCAAAGCGGCCGCTTCCGCCAAGGCCAATTCTTCGCTCTGACCGATACGGGTATGATGATGAACGCCGATAGCGCGCACTTCAGAAATATCACCTTGCTCAAGGGACCAAACAGCAAACTCCATCAAGAGACGGGAGTCCACTCCACCCGAAACACCCACCACCACCGCACGGGTTTTACCGCCGGTATGAGAGCGCCAAAAGCTTTGAACATGACGAAAGAAGCGAGAAGATGAAATGGCCATGCCGCAAGATAGCCAATAAACCACGACTTGTCCCGTAATCCCTGTGACTTGGCGTTGACAGGCCCCCGGGTGCCCGTTAAGATGCCCCTCAAGATTTGTGGCAGTGTAGCTCAGATGGTTAGAGCGTAGCATTCATAACGCTAAGGTCGGCAGTTCGATCCTGCCCACTGCTACCACTTATCTTTTATTCCCTCTTTTCCCCCCTGCCTTAATTCCTTTCTTTAAATATATTTAACAAGATTAATGTTTTCACCTGACATCAGAAGACGACAATAGGGACATCCAAGGAGTTCACTATGAACCGTATTCTAGTAGTGGAAGATGAAAAGAAAATGTCCGGCTTCATTCAGCAGGGTCTGCTGGAGCAGGGCTACCTCGTCGACGTGGCCGATCACCCTCGCCAAGCACAAGACCTGGTTCATAACGTCTCTTATGATCTGCTGCTTTTAGACGTTATGTTGCCGGAGATTGATGGCCTGGAGCTCTCTCGTCGCATCCGCGAATCGGGCTACACCGGTCTCGTGCTTATGCTGACGGCCCTCAACACCACCCGCGATAAGGTCGCTGGTCTCGATGCCGGCGCTGATGACTACCTCACTAAGCCTTTTGACTTTAATGAACTGCTCGCACGCGTGCGCGCGCTCTTGCGTCGTCGCGGCGAAGTCACCACCACACTGACCAATGGTGATTTGGTGATGGATCTCATCAAACGTACGGTGTCACGGGAAGGTAAAGTGGTGGAGCTGACTTCAAAAGAGTTTGGTCTCCTTGAGCTCTTTATGCGCAATGTAGATAAAGTGTTAGATCGTAACATCATCGCCAAACAAGTTTGGGGCACGGAGTTCGACCCGGATTCGAACGTCATCGACGTTTACGTGAATCACCTGCGCAAAAAGATGGACCACGCCTTCTCGCGCAAACTTTTAAGGACTATCGTGGGTCATGGCTACATTCTTTCAAAAAACCAATAAGTTTACTCGCGGGATACGCTTTCGTTTATCGATGGTGTATTCCGCGCTCTTCGGCGTCTGCCTCGTCTTGCTCTCCCTCTTTGTGACTGGTGAGTACCTGGAATTTGCCCGCGACGAGCACGACCAGTTCTTAAGAAACTTTGCCATCGATCTTTCTCAATTCGTGCGACCAGGCCCCAGCGCCAATGAAGTGGCACTTGATATTCCCCTCTCCGAACAGATTAAGTATTTTCCTTTCGTCATTCAAAACACTGCAGTGACCGTCAGACGAATGGACGGCACCATCATTTACAACAGCCGCAAAGACATTCAGATTCCCTTTGAACTAGGACTGGCCGTCAAAAATGGCTACTCTCACCGCTACATGGATTTTCGGACCACCGCGGGAATAAAAATGCGCGGAGTGAATGTTCGCGTTCCTCAACAACCTGACGACTTCATTATCCAAGTCGCCAGCACGGTGGAAAATCTCACCACTCAACAAGATCGCCATCTGTTTTTCTTGTTGTTAATCATTCCGCTTTCTATTTTAGTCACCGCCTTCACCTCGACCTTGGTGGCCGGCAAGGCCCTAGATCCCATTCGCGCCACCATCGCGCGCATGGAAGAGTTGTTGCAAACGGAATCCTATCGCCCGCTACCGGTGCCGGATACCCACGATGAAATCGCCGATCTCACGCGCACCTATAACAACATGCTCGCCCGAGTGAAAAAGACGCTCGAGGCGCAGGATCAATTCGTGGCGCACGCGTCTCACCAGCTCAATACGCCGCTGGCGATTATGCGTGGTGAGCTCGAGGTTTTGCTTTCAAAAGAGCGCACCCCCGAAGAAACTCTGCGCTTTCACCGCAGTCTCGCGCAAGAACTCGAACGCATGGGTCAACTGGTGCGCGATATGCTGCTCGTCTCACGGGTGGAAGCCGGCAAAGCGCACTTTCGTTTTGTACCGGTGCGCTTAGATGAAGTGGTGACGGAAACGGTGGCGCGCCTCGCACCGCGGGCCAAAGATAAAAACATCGCCCTGAAGCTAGATCTCGACCCTTTGCTGATGGATAACGAAGATATTCTCGACATCACGGGCGAGCGCCAGTTGCTGACCTGCTTATGTGAAAACTTGGTTGAGAACGCTATTAAGTACTCACCTCCTCAGTCTTATGTGCAATTGAAGTTGGTGCACACGACAGAGGGGGTTTGCCTAGAAGTCAGTGATCAAGGCCCTGGTGTTCCGCTAGAGGTTCGTCAGCGACTGCAACGCGCGGAAAGATTTTTCCGTGGTGAACACACGGCGAACATCAGCGGGTCTGGTTTGGGATTGTATTTGGTGGCGAAGATTGCGGAGTATCACAGCTGCAAGATTGAAATTTTAGATAGAGCGCCCCAGACTGGAGCGCTCTTTAAAGTGACTTTTCCTCAGAACCCGAGGGCCTGACGAGCAGCTTTCTGATGCTTGCGTTTATAAGACTGCAAGGCCCAGTTGAAAGTCGCCGGACGCCAATCAGTCGACGGCTCCGTCGGTGTTCTGTACTTCATGCCTTTGTCTTCGTAGAAACCAATTTCAAGCGGCATGTAGACAGACTTCGGTGCTGTGGTGAAGTAGCACTGGTGTTTAGCATTCTCAACGTTACGGTAGACGTTGGTTGAATTGCGATCAATCACGTAATCTTGCGGCTCATTCAATTCCTGGCAGACCTCAGGATTTTTCATCAATGAACCCGTCCACTCTTGCAACGGCATCGCTTTGTCAGTGAAAGTTGCGTCCATCACCCACAACTCACCATTCACGCGAACGGCCGGAGCGACGTGGAACCACCATGTGAAGGGGCGGTTAAAAAAGCCGCCGGTCACGACGTGTTTCATCTGAAACTTGTAGGTAAAGAACAAGTAGACCTTTTCCATGGTGATTTGGTGAACGCGCTCAGCGCGAAGGGCCCACATATGTGCGCGCTCGAAGCATTCCGACTTTTCTTCCATTTTAGCGTTCTCATTTTTGAGGTCGCTAAACAGCATTTGCGCCTCTTCTTCAGAGATATCCTGGGAAGAACTTGGGTAAAGCTGGGCCCATGCGGGCAGCGTTAGAGCGAGAAAGCTTAAAGCGATCAGTAGGCGCACGGTTAACTCCTTGATTGGTACGGTGCAACAATACCCTAAACAGGCCCTATGCTGCGATGCGTGGGTCTTTTTTACATATGTCGAAAAATTCGACAGCATTGTAAGATCTTGTAAGAAATCCGTTGACTAACCCCTCGGAACTTCACTAAACATTCACACTTCAAATAGGCGCGCCTCTTGCTAGGTAAGGGCAATCCCAAATGGTGTGAACCCAAGGCTCTGGCCTTGAAAGAATTACATGGTTTGGGGTGGATTTACGCTACGCACAACTTAACAGGCTAGAATTTCGGAAACGGTCCATACAAAGAGGTTCAACGTGTCTAAAGCTAAAAACCAACGTCGTCTGAGCTATGACCCCAACTTAGGCTTTATCGGCCAAGTAAAGGTGGATGTCTCTAACTACATTTTTAGTTCTCACAGAAAGCGCAGCTCCTATGCGCATACTCGTCTATTAGTCAAAGACTTGTTGAATCGCGAT
>JBEIPE010000050.1:0-12368 GCA_040377215.1 Halobacteriovoraceae bacterium | reverse complement strand
GTCGGTGTAGGGGGCACACCTGCCACGCGATTATGGATGGTCCATGCTTTTTGTCGTTCTACTTGCCCAGCGAGCGCAGGTAGACATAGGACGAGCGATAAGTAAGCCAGGTACTTCATGAAGGACTCCTCTGGCCGACTTATCGGTAGAATTTAATAAGAAACAAAAAATAAAGAGAAATGGTCGGATAATCCGGTCTTTACGCTCCGTTTTGTGACCTTCTATCCTTTAAGTCATGAAGAAAACGTCCTTTTACCCACCGATCACATTGCTCGGTCTCATCGCTATCGATGGGGTGAGTAAGCAAGTGGCGTTGGGGTCCGGACATTTTTGGGCGAACCCCGGCATCATGCTTGGGTTCTTAGGCGATCTCCCTCCTTATTTATTAGTGCTGTCGTTAAGTGCGCTCAGTGGATTTCTTTTTCTCATCTATGTCGGCCTGCAACTTTATCTGCATCCACGCTTGCTAGGTTTGAAACTCGGCATCTCGAGTCTTACTGCGGGCATCATGGGCAATGTGATTGATAAGGCCGCGCGGGGTTGGACCATTGATTGGATCGCGGTGCCTTGGTTCAAGGGTCAACAGATGGCCTTCAACTTGGCCGATGTTTTTTTATGGATAGGTCTAGGCACTATCTTGTGGTGGATGTTTCGCCGTGAAAGCGACATCTGGTATCCCGGTGAACAACGCCGTCAGATTTGGCATCATCCTGTGGAGCAGATTTCTTTTGGTTTGAAGTTTGTTGCTGTGGTCGGTGGCCTCTGTGTCATGCTGGGATTTTTTAGCTACGCTTTCATTCAACAAATCCTGCAGCCTTTTCCGCCGGAGATGGCGGCGAGTTTTGGTCGGCAATACTTGGTGGTGCTGGGATGTCTATCGTTGCTGTTTATGGGCGTGGCTTTTCTCATTGGCCTATGGATCTCTCACAGGATGCTTGGACCTGTGGTGGCCTTTGAAAGACATGTGGAAGAAATTTTGGCGGGTAAAAATAAGGAGTTCCGTTTGCGAGAAGGGGATATGTTGAAGAAGCTCGAAGAAATAGCCCAACTCGTGGCGAGGCTAGTCCTTTTCGTGGGCCTCTGGCCCACACTGGCGCAGGCGTACCCGCAGTACATTGGTCTGCAGTACACTTCATGCCTGACGTGCCACTACAATCCGCAAGGCAACGGTCCGCTGAATGACTACGGCCGTGGAGTCGGTGCGACGGCGATCGCTGGACGTATGGGAACCGGTAACGCGACTGAAGAAGACTTGGTGGCCGACTCGGCTTTCCCAGGTATCAATCCAGAAAAAAACAAATGGCTTAGACCGTTCATCGGTTACCGCGGTTTGGGTTATGACTCCGCGGCGTTTTCTTCAGACTCTCAGCGCCGCTGGATCAACATGCAGCTCGATGCGAACGTCGTTTTAAAAGGCGGCGAGCGCGACCAGTATATTCTCAACTTCACGCTCGGCACGCGACCCACCGATGCGGCGATTCAATCACGAGACTTAAACAATCTCATGGAGTCGAAGAGCTATTCGCGTGAGCACTACATTGGCTGGCGTCCCACTCCGAAGGTGGGGATTTACGCTGGTAAGATGGATAAGGCCTATGGCCTACGTATTCCCGATCACAATCTTTCTTCACGTCGGGCCCCAGGTGTGGCCCAGTTCAATCAAGTTCACGGCGTGATGGTGCATGGAGTGGGCGAGAAGCTGGAAGGCTCAGCTCATTACTACATCGGTGATCAAAACGAAAAAGACGAAGACCTTCATGACAAAGGCTATTCCGGTATTCTTGAGTGGGGAGTGACTCCTCGCCAGCGCTTGGGGATTTCCTACATGAATGGCAAGACCAATGCTTTGGGTAAAACCAGCATGGCGATTCACGATCGGATCGGTTTCGGTAAAGGGCATGCGATCATGGCGGAGCTGGGACAGATCGTGAATGATCCGTTGATCGGCAGTGGCGACAGCACCACCTCGCGCTACGCTTTGGCACAGACTCACCTGATGTGGTGGCGGGGAATGTGGGTGCAAACCACCTTGGATTACTTCCGCAGTGATACCTCCAAAGATGAAGAGTTCTTCGGAGTAGGCCCTGGCCTCCAGTGGTTCCCCCGACAAAAAACAGAGCTGCGCTTAGACGTCATCAACCGTCGTAGTTTCAGTGAAACCACCGCGAACAAAGATACATGGCAACTTCTCGCCCAGGTTCACCTATGGTTATGAAATATTTTTGGCCTGCTCTTTTAGTTTTGAGTTTGAGTGCGCCGGTCTCGGCCGCGAAAGCGTCTAAGGCGTCCATTGAAAAACGCATTCAACAACTCGAGGCCATGACCGGCCAGAAGTTGGGACGTGAGAAACGCGCTCTCGATGCGTGGATGAAAACCAAGAAAGGCAAGATGCCGCGAGTGTCGGATCGACTCTTGAAGGCCTACTATTTCTTGGGCACCCTCCATGCGCAGCTTTATGCTTCTCATGACTCAGGTGAAGAAGATAAGCGCGACGTCTATAACTACCGCCGCTCGAAGTACTATCTGAGTGCAGCCGCGGCCTACGAGTATGAGATCGATAAAGTCGAAACTCGTTTGGATTATATCGATAAGGCCCAGGCCGATCGCAAGCGTTTGATCAGCAAGTCTCATTGGCGCGCTCTCTTTCAGTACATGAGCTATCAAGAACTCGCGTTGCTGAAAGACTCCGTGGGTGAGGAAAAGATCTATTCACCTCAGCGCGGTTTCTGCGCGGGTGGACAGTTTGCTTACGGAGATGTGGAGCACGAGTGGACTTTTGATGTCTGCGCGTACGCCAGCAACGGGAACGTCGGCGCGGAAAACACCGCACGCTATTTCCAAGATAGCGTCTCGACCAAAGGTGTCCTCTTTAAGCCGAGCTATTGGAAGCTTTTGTCTGATGGAGAAGCGGGGCTGGGTTTTGGTCTGCCGGTTTTGATCAGAAAGGTGGATTACACCGAGCCGGCCGGAACATCGGTTGAGTCTCGTCGCGCGATTCCTTTTGGTTTCTCGGTGGACGGGCGCTGGAGAATGACGAAGAAAACTCACTTCACAACAACAGCGGCGATGCTAGATGGCTCGCTCTTGTGGAGCTTTGGAGGACTGTATGACTTATAAAACCTTACTCGCTTTGCTTTTTGTGAGCGCCTGCGCCTCAAGACCGACTCCCTACGGTGAAATGAAGGGGCCCTTCGGCAGCAAGACGGATGAAACCTCCAGCGTATTTGTGGGTAATAAACACACCACCTCCATGCGCGCGTTTCACTACTCGAAGATGGCCGCCATTGAGAGCTGCTACAATAAACGGATGCTCACGTTTCTGAACGAGACGACCACTGAAATGCGTACAGAAACTGAAGTGAATGGCCCTGGCTACCAAAGCAAGGCGCGCGCTCAGGGTCTCGGTGGCGCGGCGGTTCCGGCGCCCACGGTAAAGACCGATGTTCAACAACCCCAATCGACCACAACCTTCCGTTGTGTTTCGCGCGTGCAGGCCTTGCGTGATGTGGTGCAAATGCACCGTGTCCCAGCAGAAAATGTCGGCAAAGTGATGAAAGATGGCCTAGGTGGTGTTCTGGTTAAAGAGGCAGCGGTAGGTGGCAAACTAGAGTCAGGCGATATTATCCTGCAGGCCTTTAACAAGCGCATCGACACCGAAGAAGATCTTATTCAGCAGATTTTTTTCAATCCCACGAAGCTCCAAATGGCCCATTTGAAAATCAACCGTAACGGTAAGTTGAAAGATGTCTCGACCGTGGTGACCGATATTTCTCAGAAAATGTTGGTGTTGAATTTCTATGAAGTGCAGAAGGCCTGTTCGCAGTGGCAGAAGGGTGAGCCGTCGATCCCACTGTGTACTAAAACTCGCACAGATTGGGAAAAACAAATCCCTCTCTAAAAGTTTTCAGAAATAGCCAGATGCTAGAAGCCTAGGAAGTGAGGGAGGAGGCTTACTCAGATGTAAGCCGCACGACCGAACGACGAAGGCGACAACGCAGCTGGCATTTATGAGAACTTTTAACGAACAGGGAATTGGGCGTCGACCACCACTTTATCTTCCACGCCGATCCCGAGATACTTCACATCTTTGATGCCGAAGTCCGAAGGCTTGAGCGCGAAGCGTGCCACCACTTGGCCGCCGTTCTCTTTGTAAGCAAAAGAAACTGGTTTCGATTGGCCATTGGCCACGAGAGTGCCGGTGCCTTTGCCGCCAGAGCCTTTTGCATCTTTCAAAATGATTTTGCTTTTTGCTCCGCCGAGGCGTTCATGCAAATGTTTGTCACGCAATTCAATATCTGTTTTGAGCGTGCCGACTTCCACTGAAAGTTCAGAAGCCGTGAAATCACTGCCCGTTTTTTCGATAAAGCCGCGGCCCTTCGCTGATTGAGCGAGGAAGTCGCCGGCAGGTGAGAGAGTGACTTTGAATTTAACAGTTCCAGCGTGAGCAACAGAACAAACGAGCAACAGCAGCAATAGAGCTTTCATGTGATATCTCCGGGGTTTCATTTGGAATAGTTTAGTCTAAAAAGCGAAGACGCTCACCAGGAAGTGGCATCCGGCAAGTGAGGCGCTGCCCAAACCAACGGTAGCGATTGCGGGCGATGAGGTTATAGATGGCATCACGAATGAAGGCAGGGATGATTTTGAAAATTCCCATGAGTCGCCAACTTCCGCCTAATTGAGTCAGGCATGCCAGGACGGCGTCAGAGCGATAAAGGACTTTTCCGCGGTACCACACCACCACAGTGTCGAGATCGGCGATGTTTTCTGGCGGGAGTAGGGCCTTGGCAGTGGCCCCTTGGAGAGTGGCAAATTTCAAATGACGATGATGGTCGCGAGGCAGCAACCAATCGACGAGCCCGTTACAAAGCCCGCACACACCATCAAAAAAAAGGATCACGTCATTTTGATGCATCCCCACTATTCTAACACCGCATCAAAGGGGGTACACTGAGAAAAAAGGGCCCTCTGTCATGCTCGATACTGGATATATTCAAGACAAAATCCGTCAGTTCGCTCAAGAGCGTGAGTGGGAGAAATTTCACACACCTAAGAATATTGCCATGGCCTTAACAGTTGAGGCCGCTGAGCTCATGGAGCAATTCCAATGGCTCGATAGTGATGAAGCCAAAAATGTGATGCAAACACCGAAGGGCGAAGCGGTTCGCCAAGAAGTCGCCGATGTGGCGGTGTACTTGTTGCGCCTGTGTGATCTTTTGCAAATCGATTTGCAGTCGGCGATCGAACACAAGATGAAACTCAACGCTGAAAAATATCCGGTTGAACTTTCCCGCGGCCATGCCCGCAAGTACGACGAACTATGAAGAACCACGAAAAACGCCAACGCACTCAATGGGTGATTATCCTCACGGCCCTTACGATGGTTGTGGAAATTGCCGCCGGCTATTGGACTGGCAGTATGGCGCTCTTGGCGGACGGCTGGCATATGGCCTCTCACGTCGGTGCCCTTAGTATTGCCTGGCTCGGGTACAAGCTCGTTGATCAACCCGACTTTCGTACTCGCTATGCGTTCGGTGGCGGCAAAGTCCTCGTGCTCGGTGGATACACCAGTGCGGTGGTGCTGTTGATGACAGCGGTGTGGATGATTGCTGAGTCCGTGCATCGTTTCTTGCATCCAGAAGCTTTGCAGGCGAAAGAAGCCATGGTGGTCGCCGTGATTGGGTTGGTGGTGAATCTTTTGAGCGCACTTATTCTTGAGCACAAGCATGATCACGGCCATGGGCACAGCCATGGTCACGACCACGACCACTGCGATCACGATCACAAACCTAAACATTCTCTGGTCATGAATCCGCAGGCACCCAAGCACGAGCATAAGCACGAACACAAAGACCTCAATATGGCCGGAGCTTACGCTCACGTTATTGCAGATGCACTGACATCAGTGCTTGCTTTGGTCGCCCTCGCACTTGCTTACTGGAAAGGCTGGCAATGGGCCGATCCGGCGGTGGGAATTCTTGGCGCCATCATGATTCTGCGTTGGGGATGGGGGTTGTTTAAAGAAAGTGCTCACGAGCTACTCGACGGGCAAACACAAGACTCTACGCCCGTTCGTCGTTGGCTCACTGAGCAGGGCTGGCAAACCTCATGCCTGCATATGTGGAAGTTGGATTCACAAACTCTTGCGCTGCATGCCCGTCTTACTCAAGGATCAAGTGTCACACGAGTTGAGCTCTCGGCTCTACGCACTCGTCTGAAAGATAAATTCCATATCCAACATCTCATCCTCGAAGAAGGGGATGGGACAGATTGCGAGTTGAATGTGCATGAGTAAAACATCTGCGTCTCTATCAAACTATCACATAACGAATTCGCACACAGAGATTGTGGATGCCATGATTCGCAGCACGAGGGCCAATCAAACGATTCTTTGGCAAACCGTCAACGGTCAGCGCACAGTTTATCCCGTCACCGGTTTGAGTTTGGACGCTAGTCGCAAAATGCTTACGTTCACTTTTTCTCCCAGCACGTCGGTGATCTCAGCAGCCGCTCCGATTTATGTGAAGCTGGCCTTTCGTGAAACGGTCTTTAAAGTATCGCCAACTCAAACGCTAGCGGGGCAAGTCGTGGTGACGATGCCGGAAGAAATTCACTGGCGAGACCTCCGTGTCAATAAACGACTGAGCTTTCGCCGAGGTGAAAGACATGTCATCACCCGTCCTTACTTCGCTCATTTACGCTCGGATCAATTGCCCTCGTTGAAAGTTTCTTTGCGAGATATTTCGGAACGCGGTGTAGGCGTTTATATTTCTCATCAAAACGTAGATTTTTTCAAAGTCGGCAAATTCATCGAACTCACGGCATTAGGTGAAGCTGGACTGCCCAGACCACTCCTCGGCCATGTCATGTGGGTCAAGCGTACTGAAACGAAAAGTGAGCGGGATGAGGGGCTCGAGTGGCTCGTCGGAGTCAAAATGCTCGACATGATTCCGGCACCGGAACTCAATACTTTGTCGGCCAACTAGAATTTCCAAGAAAAATATTTTCTTCTCTCCGCTTCGCTCAATTTCTCGATGGCGGCTTCATTCGCGAGAGAGATCTGCTCACTTCTTTCTGGTGTGGCCGCGGCCATCACCTCGGGGCGACGTAGCAGATGGAGCACGGGATAGGGAGAACTGTTAGGCCAGTGAGCGAAGCTGTCTTTAGGGAATCCATCCAAGCGAAACTTCGGATGGAAAACCACGAGTTGGATTTGCTCAGAAAGACCGACTTCTTCGAGCAGCCCTTCCATATTCTCAGCGAAATCCAAAAAATCTTCGAAAGAAATTTTCCAGAGTGGAAAACCCACAAGCGTGGTGGAGAGTTGCTGGGGCGATTGATCATTCAATGATTCAAGCTCAGTGAGAAATGCGTGTTGTGCGGAAGTGGGGTCTTTCGCCTCAGCATCAATCAAGCGCACGAGGCCTCGCTCGTGAGGCACACGCGCAAAGGGGCATAGATTGAGAGCAAGAATGGTGTTCTCAAACCACGTCTTCATGTCGCCGCCCGGTAGTGCCAAAACTCTCGCAAGCTGCGACCGATGACGAGGCAGCCGAAGGCGGCCGTCAGCCCACCAATCATCAGTGCTTTTGAAGGCCCCCAGACATCGGCCATGAAGCCCATCAAAGAATTTCCGAGCAATGGCCCAGAGGCGTAGCTAAGCATTTCCACGCTGGCCAGCCGTCCGCGGCGATCGGCCGGAATCGTTTGATTCCAAATCGTGCCGCGAAAAATACCGCTCACCATATCGCTCCAGCCGGCGAGCGCGAGGAAGAAAAGGGAGAGATAGAAAAAGTCGGTAGAGCAGCCAAAAGCAAAAATCCCAAAACCCCACCCGGCCGCCGAGAGCGTGATGATTTTGCCATGTCGCACGCGGGGAATGGTCCAGCCGCTGGTGAGTGTGCCAATCAATGCGCCCAGTGCAGTCGCCGAGTAGTACCAGCCAATCTTATCGGTGCCGGCCACCGTTGCTGCGAGCAATGGAAAAAGTGAGTTGGGAAAAGCAAAGGTCATGGAGAACATGTCGACGAGATAGGTGCCCAGGAGATCCCGACGGGCGACGGCGTAATTCAGGCCATCTTTAATGGCCCCGAGAGTGACTTTTTTGGCGGCATCCAGTGGCATGGCGATTTTTGGTAATCCGATGAGCATGCTCGTGGCAAAGAGATAGGTGAGCATGTCGATGACGTAGGTCCAAGTGATTCCCACAGTCGAAAGCAGCACGCCGCCCACCGCAGGGCCAGCGATCATACCAAAAGTGCTGGTGAAAGAACTGAGTGGACTGGTGCGGGCCTGGTCTTCGTGTTTGACCACTTGTTGAATGAGCGCATTGAAGGCGGGCCGGTGCAATGAATTGAGACCCGCCATGATGCCACCAATCGTATAGATCGTAGCGGGCGTGATGTGATTTGTTACCGTCATGATAATGAGCGCGACGTTACAAAGCACTAACAGGGCTTCGGCGATGACACAGACCCAGCGTCGCTCAAAGATATCAGCAATGGCGCCACCCCAAAGTCCCATGACAAGCAACGGAACCAGCTGCGCCATTCCTAACAGGCCGACATCAAATGTAGAGTGCGTGAGTTCGTAGAGCTGCCACGGCAAAGCCACGTAGGTGATCTGGCTGCCAAAAAAAGAAACCAGTCTGCCGAAGAAAAGTCTGCGGTAGAGCGGGTATTCCTTAAGAGGCGAGATATCCAGAATGAGTTTCACGTTCTTTCAACGATCGCCGCAACACCCATGCCACCTGCCGTACAAACTGAAATCAAACCGCGACCCTTGCCTCGCTGAGCGAGTTGTTTCGCCAGCGTGTGAAGGATGCGGCCGCCGGTGGCCGCGAACGGGTGGCCAGTCGCCAAGCTTGAACCTTTCGGGTTGAGTTTCTTGCGATCAATACTACCCAGTGCACCTGGGGCACCCAGTTTAGTTTTGCAGTAGTTGGCATCTTCCCAAGCCTTGAGGGTACAAAGGACCTGACCCGCAAAAGCCTCGTGAATCTCGTAGATATCAAAATCTTGGAGAGTAAGATTGTTACGACGCAAGAGACGGGCCACTGCCAAGGTCGGTGCCATCAAGAGACCTTCGCCGTGAACAAAATCCAACGCCGCCGCTTCCACGTCGACGAGGTAGGCCAGCGGCTCAATTTTATTTTTCGCCGCCCAATCTTGTGATGAGAGCAGTACGGCCGAAGCACCATCAGTCAGCGCTGTTGAATTTCCAGCGGTGAGAGTGCCGGTCTCTGATTTATCAAAGGCCGGTTTTAGTTTGGCGAGTTTTTCAAGTGTGGTGTCCGCACGCACGATGGTGTCTTTGTCGAGGCCGTTGAAACTAATAATGCTGTCAGAGAAGAAACCTTCCGCGTAGGCCGCGGCGGTTTTTTGATGACTCTCGAAAGCCAGTTGGTCTTGATCGGCACGTGAGATTTTCCATTCCTTCACCATGAGCTCCGTATGATCGCCCATGGAAAGACCGGTGCGTGGCTCGTTCACTGTTGGAAACTTCGGCATAAGAATGTTAGGGCGGAAACCTGCGGCGACTTTCAAACGCTCAGGCAATGAGCGTGCGTCACGTAAGTTGAGCAAAAAAGTGGCGAGCTCTTTGGTTCCCACAACCGGAACATCCGAGTTGGTGTCAGATCCACCAGCGATGCCCACTTCAATTTGTCCGCTGGCGATCTTCAAGCCGATTTGATTGGCGGTTTCAATTCCCGTGCCGCAAGCCCGTTGCACATTGTAGCCCGGCGTACGTGGATCAAGCTTGGTGCTTAAGACGCATTCGCGCGCGAGGTTGAAATCTTTTGAGTGATTGATCACCGAGCCCATGGCCACGTCGCCGATGAGATGGCCCTGAAGATGAAACTTGTCCACGATCCCATTGAGGGCCGCTGTCATGAGTGTCTGGTTGGTGACGTTGCGGTAGTGAGTGAATGATTTGGTAAAAGGGGTGCGAGAGCCGCCTAAAATGGCCACTGGACGTAATGTTTTAGTCATAAATCTTCCTTGAAAGAGATAAGAAGCAATTTAACATGACCCGAGGGGGCCCCGCCCTGTTTTTTTTGAGTTGCCAGGTCTTAACGCAGGACAGACAATTTCTCCATGAAGCTTCGTTTGGGACGAAAATTCTGGCTGCGGATTGGCCTCTTTGTGGCGCTTATCTCTGTGGTGGTAAGAGGGCAGGAGTTTTTCCGCCGTCCAGCCGAGGTGCTCACTTTTAGTGATGAAATCAGCGTCGGGGCGGCCCATGCCGAACCCATCTTGCCGGATTCCGGTTTGACGCCGGCAGTAGAACGGAAAGTTCAATTTTTCTTAGAAGAACTCCGTGCTCAACCTCATCAACCGAAACGTTGGGTGCGATTGAATGTGGAATGGCTCAATTATGCCCGCGGCTGGTTTGAGCGGGTCTATCCAGGCGAGGAGCGTTTCAATCGTTATGCTTCTTTGTGGGTCGGCAAACGTGAGAAGAGTAAGCTCTGGCGCATGAACTGCCGTAATGAATTTTTCCCAGACATGGATGATAACGAACTCATGATTAAGGCCGAATGGCTGCAAGACCAGGAAGAGTGGCAAGAAATGCAGGCAAAGATCGATCGCGGTCTCTCAACGGTAGATGTTGAGTATGAAACTGCGCTCAAAGAGCTCTTAGGCCCTCGCTGGAGTGATTTCGAGAAGCTACATGGTTTGTTTGTTAGAGATTTTTTACCAAAGAGCGGTGGCGCTGACTCCTATTTCCTTTGATCATACATGGAGGGAGAATAGCTTATGCTAACACCTTCGCCTCACCCACAAGAACCTCAGCGACTGGCCGCACTCCGTAGTTATCAAATTCTTGATACGCTACCTGAAGCCGTGTTCGATGATCTCACCAAGCTCGCCGCTCATATTTGTGATGCGCCCATGGCCACCATTTCGCTGGTCGATCAGGATCGCCAATGGTTCAAGTCGGCGATCGGACTTGGTGCAAGTGAGACTTCACGTGAGGTCTCTTTCTGTGGGCATGCGATTTTAGGCAATGGTCTGATGGAAGTTCCCGACACTCTCAATGACAAAAGATTTGCTGATAACCCGTTAGTAACGGATGGCATCAAGATCCGTTTTTACGCCGGAGCTCCCCTGACCGATGAGAGTGGTCTACCGTTGGGCACTCTGTGCGTAATCGACAGTAAGCCGCGCTTACTTAGTACTGAGCAACGCGAGGCCCTCAATGCCTTGGCCCGTTTGGCGGTTCACCAATTGGAGATTCGTAAAACCAATCTCGGTCTGCAGGATCTCCTCGTGAAATTCAGCGGCGAAGATCCGGCCAAGAAAGAACGCTTGGTCGCTCTAGGCCAGCTCTCGAGTGGTGTGGCCCATGAAATCAACAACCCGCTGACTATTATTGCCGGCATGGTAGAAGTGTTGGGGCTCAAGATTCGTCGGGAACAAAATGTGGACCATGAACTGGCCGCACTTAAAACGGCCACAGCGCGAGTCGCGCAAGTTGTAACCGGACTGCGCAACTTCGCTCAACAGCGTACCCTCAAGTCGACGCGTCCACTGGCCATGCAGGAACTTATTGAAAAACTAAGCCACCGATTTGAGCCCATGTTGCAAAGTACGGGCGTGACGATCCAATGGCCAAAAGAGGATCTGGCACGAGTGAATGTGGATGAGGCGCAGATCTTCATGGCGATTGAACATGTGATCAAAAATGCTGTTGAAGCAGCAGCGAACAGTACGGATCGTATAGTAAAAGTTGAGACACGAGTGGATGAGGGATTTTGGGTTCTTCGTTGCACTGATAGTGGAACTGGAATTGACTCAAGCCATTTACAAAGACTCTTTGAGCCGTTCTTTACCACCAAGCCCACCGGTATGGGGCAAGGCCTTGGGCTTTCAGTGACGCGTGGGATTGTCATGGCCCATGGGGGATCAGTGGAGTTGGCGCAACAGCACCCTACGGTCTTTGAGATTCGTTTGCCTTAGTACGGAGCACCCACGTAATTCCAGATTTTCTTTTTAATAAACCGTGGCGCCATGAAGCTGAAGGTCTTTGAGAAGCGACGAAGCCACACGAATGATTTCATGTCCCATGGCCAGTGACTCAAAAGCACATCGCCATCAAGCACAGTAAAGAAGTAATCCAAAATCAAAGCGATGATAACCAAGTCATCCAATTGACCGAAGACCGGAATCCAGTCGGGGATGATATCGAAGGGTGAGATCACCAGTACGACCATGGCGATGAGTACTTTCTTGTCGCGCTCGGGGATGCGCGCATCTTCTGAGACATCTTTAAGAAATTTGCCCATGGTTTTAAAAAACGCCATCATAGATTCCATCCTAGACCCACGGCACTTGGTGGCGGGCGAGAAGTTGTTTAACCGTCTC
>JBEIPE010000018.1:0-20103 GCA_040377215.1 Halobacteriovoraceae bacterium | reverse complement strand
CGCTGGAAACATTACAAGCGTGTTGTGCGTGATGCTGTGAAGTCAGGTCGCTTTCAAGACCAGTGTCAGTCAGTAGCGATCCAAGATGATCTTGGCCGTGATGAAGATTCAGCACCAATTCCTGTGCTTGATATTCCAACACCTGCGGCCACACCTCAATAATCAGTGCTCGGTTTCAGTCTGCGTGGGCTGCGTTTTAATCAAACTCAATTTCACTGAGTAAGATAGGCTTTTGGCCGGCATGAACGTTTCCGTTTCTGCCTGCTCCACTCCACGGGTTTTCCAGTCTTCTGAAATACGCGAGGCCTTGGCAATTTTAAGATCGGCCACTAAAGCCGTTTCGATTTGCTGACGGTGAGCTTCAAACAATCCAAGCTTCGTTTGAATGCGTTGAACCGGCGCTTGCGCAGCAACGGATGAAAGCAGGGCGTGAACCACATCTGTGCGCTCAGTAGAATCATAGGTGCGATGAATGAGACCCGAAGCTTCGCGCTGCTCATTGGGAATCGCGAGACCTGTCGCCAACCATGGACGGGCAAACGCCGCAGGAACCAAGTGAGACAAGAAGCTCATGCCACCGGCGGCAGGAACGAGACCTAAGCGTGCGTGATCAAATTTCAATTCAGCGTTCACTGAGCAGATCCGAATATCAGCGCCGAGGGCGAGTTCCATCGCCCAATTGGCCGCGCCATCACCGAGATCAATCAATACGGTTTGAGGCATCTGCATCATGGAGAAAATAATTTTGTGCAAACGAGTGGAGAGTTTCTCAATCTGTTGAGCGTTCATGTGGGGGAGAGCAGCTGCTTCAACACCGGGTGAGAAGTAGTTGGTGCATGAATCAATAAAGATCGAATTGATTTCAACGCGGGAGGTGCACCAGGCGAGAAGGGATTCCAGTTCAAACAACATCTCTTGGTGAAGAGCATTGCCACGGTCAGGACGATTCAGCGTGATGTAGAGCGAGCGGGTGCTCTTTTCGAGACGAGTTGAAAGCGTCGTGTAGTTGAACAACTGGAACATGCCTAACCTTCCTTGGTTTGAGCTCGTGAGACAAAAACCATTCCATGGCTTCCGTCGAACAAGATTGTTTCAAGTCCCGCGATGTTCCGTCAAAGGGGAAACTGTTGCCGTCAAGTAATCACGGGGCGTTGGGGCGATATCGGGGCACAAAAGACTTAAGTCCCAGGGTCGGGTACCCCGATAAGGGGGTATGGATAAAGAAAAACTCGTTACCTATGCGGTGATTGCCGTCGGGCTTGTGCTCGGTGGTCGCTATGTAGCGAACTTAATCTTTGCTTGGTTCGACACTCTCATGCTGCAAAAAAAAGAACAGGACTATCGCACGCTGGATGAGTTGATCGATTCTAAGGCACGGCAACTGGGTGGCCGCCCGAAGGTCGCTGAAGTAGAACGCACACTTTTGACGGGTGGATCTGCAGCTCCGCAGCTGGAAGAAAAAACGGGCCCTGAAGAAGAGCAGCGCAAACTTACCTTGCACCGGATTTATGATCTCGAGACTAAGCGCGGTCAGCAGGAAAGCGAAGAGGCCTACTATCTTCGGATCATGAACATGAAGCAGCTGGAAAAGCCTGAAATCTTGAAGCGCGCTTATAAGTTACGCTCTAAGGAGTACCATCCTGACCGGTTTAACCTGGACCTGTTTGATGGTAAAACTAAGAAGAGGCTCGCGGCGCGGGTGCACGAGAACTATTTGTTAGTGCAAGCAGCTTATAGTTTTCTGAAAAAAAGTTCCAAAGGGTAGCCTATGTTTTTAGCACTTTTTTTTAGTCTCGTTCTTCAAACCGCTCAGGCCAATGAGTGTGCTTTTGTGGCGCGGCCTAGTAACGAGAGCATCGATAATTTATTGGATCTGATTGATCCGATCGCCTTGGCCCACTGGCCAGTTTCCCCTTCGGAATTTTTGGCGGCTCCCTGCAAAAGCCTGCAGCCACCGAGTCTTGAGGAAATCGACGCTTATCTTTTGGCGAATCGCGGTGATGAAGACAAGAAAATCAGCGGAGTTCGCTTTGTCGGTGAGAGCCGTGCGTCTTTGGATGCGCTCAAAGATCTTTTAGATGGAGAAGATTTTGAGGTGGCCCTGAAGGTCCCACCGGCCTGCGATAAAGTCGTGTGTGCGGCCGAGCGCATTTGGGGCGAGGAGTTGGGGAAAAAGATTCTCTACATGCGCCTGCGCCATGGCTTTAATGGTTCCGAGTATGCCCATAGTAACTCGGCCCGCTTCAACGTCGCAGAGATTGATCAGGTGCTTTTGTCTTTGCGCGATCTTCCTGCGCATTTGTCGAATATGGGAAAAAGAGGCAATCAGAAATTAATTGTGGCCGCCCCCGGTGTTCAGCATCCAAATCCTGATGCCTACGCCGATGCCGGCATTTTCCTTTATAATCAATGGCGCGCGGATGTGGGAACGTCACCGTATCTGACTCAGTATTCTCTGTTCCATGAGTATGCGCACAACATTTCAAACGTCTTCAGTAATGCGGATGACTCTTCGGAATGGAGAGAACTCAATAGTCGGCAAGAGTGTCGCGTTTCAAGCTACGGTAACACCAATCGAGTTGAAGATTTCGCGGAGTCACTGAGTATGTATAGATTTGGGGGAGCGAAGCTTCTAGAGCTGTGTCCCGACAAGTATAACTACATTCGGGACACATTTTTTAACAGCGTTGAGTACTTAACAGAGGCGACCTGCGAAGGTCAGTGAGCAATACCTTCAGACTCAAGCCAGCGTTCTGCTTTCATGGCCGCCTGGCAACCTGATCCTGCCGCGCTAATCGCCTGGCGGTAGTAAGAGTCCTGCACATCACCGCAAGCAAACACACCCGGAACGTTGGTCTCTGGGCCGTTGTGCGTGAGAATGAAGCCACTCTCATCAAGCTTAAGCTGACCGTTCAAGAAGCCCGTATTAGGTGTATGGCCGATGCCATAGAACAGGCCGTCTGTTTGGCGTTCAGTCACAGCGCCAGTTTTAAGGTTCTTCACTTTGATGCCAGTCACGCCCGCAGTGTCGCTGAGGATTTCTGTGACTTCGGTGTCCCAGATGAATTCGATTTTTGGATTCTTCATGGCGCGCTCTTGCATCGGTTTTGAGGCACGAAGCGTGTCGCGACGGTGAACAACGTAAACTTTAGTCGCAAACTTAGTGAGGAATGTGGCGTCTTCCATAGCGGTATCGCCGCCACCGACCACGTGAACAACTTTGCCACGGTAGAAGAATCCGTCACAGGTCGCGCAGGTCGAAACGCCGCGGCCCGAGAGCTCTTTTTCTTTCGGGAGTCCCATCCACTTGGCCGAAGCACCTGTCGAGATGATGATGGTTTGCGCGTGGAAGATGTCACCTTTTTCTGTGGTGACTTTGAAAGGGCGCTTAGAAAGATCAACGTTCGTTGCTTTTACTGGCAAGTACTCTGCACCAAAACGCGCCGCTTGTTTCTTCATGTTCGCCATGAGCTCGGGGCCCAACACGCCATCAGGGAAACCAGGGAAATTATCCACTTCGGTGGTGAGTGTGAGTTGACCGCCAGGCTCGTGCCCTTCGAGCACGAGAGGCTTCATCATGGCGCGGCCTGTGTAGAGGGCCGCAGTGAGACCCGCAGGTCCAGTTCCAATGATAATGACGGGACGAACATCCATGATGATCCTACCTACTGAATGGTTTCTTTATCGTCTTTGAGCAAACCCAATTTCTTTTTCACGACGGCCGGACGGTCATCCTTGTCTGGATTCATCTCGTACCAAGCTTTCACTGAAAGTAGTTCTTTCGGGTGTTGAGCTTTTTCCGTACGAACGTATTTCTCAGCAGTGAGTGAGCATTCGTATTCGTAGGTGACTCGTTCTCTTTTACGTCTCATGGTGATTCCTTTGTGTGACACAATGTAATGGAAGCGAGACGACTTTTCAAGAACTTGCATTATTGTGCACCGCCGGCGTCAATACGTCTTTTCAAGAGCTTTTAAGCATGACACGCTTATGTATAAGAGGATCACAAGGATGCTGGTCGTCATTACATCTCTTTGGCTTGCCATGGTTGGCGTCGCCCACGCTCAAAGCGGAGGAGTTGCTGAGACTCGTCTGCTTTCCAAATCGAGCTCCGGCAGCACACTTCTCCTTAATATCGGTGATCTCGATAACGTCAAAACCGGCGATCACGGCATCATCCTTCGCCGTGTTCGGGCACAAGATGTCATGGCGATTCGAATTATTCCCGTCGCCAAAGGCCGCGTGATTCGTTCCACGCGCCATCGCTCGCTTTGGTATCTCTACGATGTCCCGGACTCTACGCAGCTCATTCTGCGGGATAACTATTTGGTGACGACGGAAAGTATGGCGATGAATGGCCGTCGCACACTTGAGAGCACACGCCTGAAAGTCGTCGACGATAAAAAGAATCTCCCGGCGAATTTGAAATCAAAGGAAGAAGGCGACAAAGACCTGCTCGCCATTCGTAAAGAAGAGTACGAGAGCGTGAAGCGCACCCATAAACTCGGTGAGAGCTGGGCCAAAGATGGTCAGCTTCACGATGTGGATGAGTGGGTGAGTGTTGATAAGGCCGGTCAGCAGAAATACGCCCGTAGTTTATGGCGCTCGCCCTACGAGAAAGACTTCGCTCTTCGCAAGCGTCTTGAGACCTTTGAGAAAATTGTCTCGAACTATCTTGAACGTGTGAATGATCCCGCGTTCAACTACGGCGACTTCTATTGGGAACAGCTGAAGCGTGGTACTTCCAGTCAGACTGTCGCTAAAGAGTTTAAAGAGAACGAGCAGCGGGCACTTTCGAAAGAAGCGCAGACCTACCGCAAAATGTTAGAGAAGGGCCAGGCCTGGTCGGAAGATTATTCGGATGAAGAGCTTGCCACCATGATGGACCAAATCGGCGTAGTGTATGAACAGGATCGCCGCCGTACCGTAGCTACACGTAGCTACAACTGGCAGCTCTTGGGCAGTTTTGGTCTCAATATGCTGGATAACGAGAATCGCGCCGATGCGGAGAACTCCAGCAAAGTGAAGTGGAACCTAGAAGTCGGCGGTGAATGGTTCCCGGCCCCGCAGCACGTGACCGTTCAGAAATTCTCTCTGTGGTCCTTTGTTCGTTACGTGAACGATGGTGTTTCCGTGGGGCAGCTCAATGCTCAGACCCTGGAGTACAGTCTTGCCTTAGGGATGACCTGGCACATGCTCCATTCGCCGTTTGCCTCCAACACCAATATTCCTTTCCTTTCTATCGGCGTGCGCTCAGGCGTGGTCCGACTGACTTCCGCCGGCGAAGAAGCCAACTACTCCATGGAGTCGTTTCCTACGATTGCGGGCGGGATCAAGTATAATTTCCGTTCAGGCGTTGGTTTGCGCTTAGCGGCCTCATTTGAGAAATTAAGTTTAGAACAAACAGAGTCCAATCAAACGGTTTCAGCGCTTCCTCAGAATGAAGAAATTCTGGAAGGTCGCCTGAGCTTTGGTGTGACGAAATTCTATTAGGAAAAGTTATGAAAAAAACTCTACTGCTCGCTCTTTTGGTTTCGACTCAGGCCTTCGCTCTGGAAGTCGACGAAAAGCTCACTTTGCGGGTATTAAAACTCTCTGAAACGCGCAAAACCATGCTGGTGAATCGCGGGACAGAAGACGGTTTGGCCGAAGGCGATCACGCCAAGTTTTATGTTTCGGCTGGCGTCGTCGCTCGCGGTGTGGCGGTGAAAGTTTCGCCGGCGCGCTCAGTTTGGTCGATTTACCGCTTGGTGAATGCAGACTTTGTGCTCGCCGATGCGGTCATGAGTTTGAAAATCACACCTCCAGTTAAAATCACCCAAGATGAAAGCAAAATGCTGGTAGTTGAAGACGTGCCGACGGAAGTGGCGGTGGGGGATCCGAATCGTCTCGGCATTCCCATGGCCGATGGTGCCAACGATCTTCCTCCAGGCGTAGATCCTAATTCCATGGATGCCACCACACGTGCGGAACTGGCGGCCCTTAAGAGTATGGGGCCAGGAAATATTCGTGAGAAGAACCTTGAGCTCTGGACTGCCATTAGCATTTCAAGTCTCGGCAGCAAGAGTACCGCCGACACCACGGGAGCCGATAGCTTCAGTGGTTCAGATGCCCGCACCCAGTTTGCTTTGGCCGCTGAATACTACGGCACTGATGAGCAGCAGTGGTATGCGCGTTTCTCACCGTTTGGTTTTGTGAATATTCATAACCGCGCCCAGATGGCGTTCCAAGGCTCGAAGCAAGAAGAGTCGGCCACAGAGTTTGGAGGGGGGTTGAATTGGCATCCATGGAGCATGCCTTCGGTGGTCAATGATTTCATTCCTTACTTGGGTTTCTCCATGGCGTTGGGGACTGCAAAGAGTGTGTATGAGCCGGGCGGAGAAAATCCAGGGGCGCCATCCGTGGAAGCACAAGGTTCAACTCTTGCTTACAGCTTTGGCGGTGGCTTCAAGTTCTATACCAACAAAGGTTGGGGAGCGCGCGCCATTTTGGATTACTACATGCGCTCAGATAAAATGAAAGATGCTGACACGGACACCACGTGGACACGCAATGTTTCTGGGCCACGTTTGTGGGTGGGGATGGGCTATCGTTGGTAATGAACGCGGCCATCTTTTTCTCCCTATTCTTGGGGCTGATCACGCAGACGTGGGCCCTCGAGATTTCGCATAAAGATTTTTGTCTTCAGTACGCCACAGGTGTGGGTGAAAAAGCCGTTCGCACGGAGCTGCTCACTCGACGAATCAAGGTGGATGAAGGAGTGAATCCACACCTCTTGGGTGTGCTGGTTGGCATTTTTCGCGAATATCAATTCTACGGTCCGCTCAAGATCAAGCTCGATGACAGCAGTGGCCCACGCAAAGCATGGGTGACGGGGACGGGTGAGGAGCGAACCCTTTGGTTGGCACGCAATTCTGCCGACCTCCTTCTAGGGGTTGAAATTGAGAAGGTCGCCACCAAGGTGTGTCAGGGTGATCCCACAAAAACGCACAATGTTTCTCTTTCCTGGACGAACACAGTCTATGAGCAGGTGATGAGGACTCTGATTCCGGCGTCCTCCATCATGAAACAGTTTCAGGAAAAATCGGGGTGGGCGCTCACGAGTCCGCCCTCAGATGCAGATCTCCCCCTTGAGCAGCCCTTTCGCGACGAAGAGATCGTGACCATCACGAAGCAATTCATCGATTTGCCTCACCAGGTGCTCAGAGGGTTTGAGCTAAAGTACCTCGCGCGTGCTCGTGTCGGCCGCAGCATTGATAACGCCGCCGGGATCTACTACATCCCGAAGAAGAAAATCCTTTTCACCGATCTGGCCTTTTATAGTTCAGCGGAAATGTACGGTGAGGGCACGGTTCTCCACGAGTTCGGTCATGCCTGGTGGTTCGGTCAAAATGACTACTTCCATAAAATGTTTAGTCAGATCTCTTGGGAGCTCGAGGGCCCCAAGTGGCAAAAACGAGGGGTGGCCCTGGGAGGTTTTCTATCCTTATACGCCTCAACATCTCCCGAGGAAGACTTCGCTGAATCTTTCTCGGCCTACATCAACCAACCAGAAAAAATCAAAGATGTCGCCTTTGAGAAATTTCGCTTTTTGCGCAAGCACGTGTTCCAAGACGTAACTTACTTTTCCACGGTCGCAGAGAACGCCAAAGTCTTTATCGACTCGCAGACCACGGATAAGAAAGCACCGATCCTCACGGATTTGATGCGCAAGTGTTTAAAGTTCACTTTGCTACCGGTGGAAGATGGAAAAATTAAAGTCAGGGCCCGCTTAAGCTGTGTGTGGGACGTGATGTCTGGGCCGGACGAGATCAATGTTTACCTGGAGCATCGCCAGCATAAAAAATCGCAGATGTATGTGACGATGAAGCCACTGCCTCGCAAAGCCGGAGAGGACTGGGTGCTCGAAGGTGAGGGCGACGCCGACTTCGCTAAAGTCGTCAAAGGCGAGTATTGGGTTCCGCAGCTTGGGCTGCGAGATAAGGCGGGGAATGTGGATTATATCAGCGGTAGTGAGGGGCCTTTCCTTACGATCGACGGTGGGATGGGAACAGGGCAGCCGGCCAAACCGAGCTTGAATTGGAGTCTTATTCGTCTCAAGCCGATCGCCCCGGTGAATGGACATCCTGGATATGAGATCGAACTTCCTGTTCCACACCAAGAGAATTTAGGGTCAATCCACTTCAATTGGTATCACAAGACAACGCAAGAAAAGACGGCCCATGTTATCGGTTTCGAGCGCAGTTCTGAGGGCTCCTCCCAGACGGGCGATGCAACGGTGAAAGGAATCGTTTATTTTAGCAAGCATCACATGGCGGGAGATCTTCAGCTGAGTTCTCTTACGATGTTCTATAAAGGCAGCGCGACGTCTATACCTTACGATGATGAGTATGTGTTCGCTTCCAGTGACAGGGAGATCGTTCATCGTGCCACCTCGACGAAAGACCTGCGCGGGGATGTGGATGTCAATCGCATGGAGCTCGCGGCGCTAGAGGGACCGAATAATGAAGGCGGCAAATGGTCGATCCGCATGCGTATCCCCATCACGAGTTCAAAAGAAACGGAATTTAGTCTGTCGATGTGGGTGAGAGCGCCCAGTGGCAATCGTCTCTATTTCAGTGCCTATGAGTCAGGTCTTGCACGTGAAGGCCATCGAGTTTATGAGGAAGGCGGTAAGATGTGGCTCGAGGCGATTCTCCCTCTTAAAATTCATCCTGAACGCGGGGAGTATATTTTTGAAAGCATCGAGATTGAAAACAAACTCGTCCGCGATCGATCTGACCCAAGCCCACTGGATCTTATAAAATTTAGTCGTAAGATTAAATTGCTTGAGCGTGGCATCCGCAAGGAGTTTAAGATCACTCCGTCCGAGCGCCTGGATATCATGTAGTTGGTTTTTATTTGCTTTTTTTAAGCCCTTAATCTCGCAGGAAATGACGAGTTTTCAGGAGGAAAAAGTCACGGTTATTATCTCCTGTTCCGATGAGTTCCCGTTGCCATCAAACAAGGAGTCCGCATGTCTGAAGCTGTAAAGTTACAAGGTCGTCAAATCCCTCTCAAAGAACGCCAAGCGATCGAGGCCTATAAGAAGAACCACCTCCCTCAACAACAAGAGGCGTTCTACGCAGCTTTCGGTGAAAAACCACAGATCGAATTCGACTGGGAAACCCTCTCCGCGCCAGACGCCATCGGCTATTTCCACGACGCTATGGAAAAAACTATTTTCAACACGCTCACGGAAGCTTTCAAAGAAGTATGCAGTGATGACCTCGGTCGCCAGGCCGTCAAAAACAGTGTGAAGAAGATCGTTGTTACAAACCAACGTAAATCTTATCTCGGAGATGGTGCCTTCACATTGAAGGACGGCGTTTTAACCTACGACATCGATCCATTGGTGAACATTGATTACTGGGAAGAGAAGAAGAAATGTCTCGTTGAGTTCTTTGGTAACAATCTCTGAAAAATTCAGTTTGGTCAGCGCTGGAGCCTCAATCGGTCCAGCGCATGCTGCTTAAAATTTCGCAGACAGAACCAAGCCATATCACACTCCATACCGTCGCAGGACGGATGGAGGGGTGGTTGGTTAAAGTCGAAGAATCCTCGGAAGGCGCTTTGGCGATTCTCGTTGATGATGCCCGCGCCCTGGAAAACCCCGTTCCAACTTCGCTGACAGTTGTGCCTATCCGCCAAGTGGTGGCCGTGACAGTGACCCAGGCCGAAAAACTTGTCGTGCCTTTGTCAGGCGGCAAGATTCAGCGTCCGCCGGGTGAGAAAGCGAAAGGTAATCTGGCCCTGCAGCAATGGGCGACGGCAGAACTCAAAGCGCTATGGCCCCAGATGCAGTTCTCCATGGATGACGTGAAAGGCTTTGCGGATGCCGAACTCTTTGGCGTGGAAGACGCTTTGAAGGCGACCTTTGCTCATCTGAGTGAACTCGTACAAAACGATGAAGCACAGAAAGCTTTTAGTGATGTGCGCGCATTAAAGATCACGATGGGAACTTTGACCGCATGTACGTTGGGTTCTGGTGAGATTCGCTTGCAGCTCAATAAATCGCAGCTTGCCTCAGGATCGATCGCTTCTGAATTGAGAGAGTGCTTAGCTCAATCGCTTTAATCGCTCTTCCCAGTAGGCCCGTGGCTTCCCCGCGAGTTCATGGAGACCCTCTGAAGGCATGAGCCATGAGAGGCGGCGATGAACCAAATCCTCGAATGAGCGTGGGCGCTCAGTGCGGATGATCTCTTCGATTTTGTCAGCGTCAACTTCGCGATGAGTGAAGGTACCCACCACGCTTGGACGCCGCAGAGGATTCAGGGTGAGATTCGGATTGTAGGGAAGTCCTAGGCGCGGCACGAGTTCTTTGCACACATCCTGCGCCATGCGACGGAAGGTGGTGTATTTGCCGCCCAGAAGCGCATACATATTATTCGCCGGACGGAAGATGCGGTGAGTGCGACTGGTTTTGCCGCGGTCACTTGAGTTGGCCGAACGCACTAACGGGCGAATCGCTGCGAAGGTATTGAGAATGTCTTTGTGCTGCACATTCGCACCGGGGAAATAATCATTGAGCACTTTCAAGAGATAAACCACATCTGCATCGGTGGCCTTGATGTTGAACATCTCTTGATCCACCGGTGTTTCTGTCGTGCCCACCAAAATAGAGCCGCGCTGAGGAATCACAAAAACGACTCGGCCATCTTGTGACGGCAGTACCATCGGGCCATGCAACTTGAGAGCGTCTTGCTTGACCCACAGATGGATCCCTTTCGAAGGAAGCAAGCTCGGCTCCCACGGGATATTCCATTGCTTCATCAGATCATCTGTAAAAGGTCCGGTGGCAAAAATCACGTAGCGCGCTTGGCGCTCTTGCACGACTCCACTTAAAAGATCGCGGGTGGTGATCTTCACGATCTCACCGCGCTCAACAGAGAGCACTTCTTGATAGTTCAGGGCGCGTGCTTGTTTTTCAACTTCGCCATCCCACAGACATTCAAGAGCAAGCTTATGGTCATCCACGATGCCGTCAAAATACGTTCCGGCGCCTTTGAGGCCTTCTGGATTTAATTGAGGGTAGCGCTCGAGCAGTTTCTCTTTATCCGCGTGACCTGCAGGTTTGTTTTGAAAATGCGAAAGCATGTCGTACAAGAACAGGCCGAGGCGCACAAAGGGCAGGGGCCACTTCCCACCGGCATAAACCGGCAGATGAAACTCACGCTCAGAGCAAAGATGAGGGGCCAGTTTGAGCCAGAGATTTTTTTCTTCCAGCGCCTCTTGCACCAGAGCAAAATCAAAGTTCTCTAAATAACGTATGCCCCCGTGGAGCATTTTAGATGAACCTTGCGAGGTTTGCGCCGAGAAATCACCTTTCTCGAGCAACAGCACATTCACGCCATTGAGGGCCAGGTCACGGAAGAGGCCCGCGCCGTTGATACCACCACCGATAATAATGACGTCGTGGAGCATGGCTAATCTGTCGGTTTGTGAACCCACACCAAGTTACCGGTGCAGGTGAGTTTGTAACGGTAGTTACCAATCGCACTCTCATGAGGCATCGGTGTGAGCTGGTAGTTGATTCCTAAGACGGCATTGGCCTTGTGTTCTAGGGCATGGGCCTTAAGTTTTTGTGCCAGCTCATCATAGCTGCGATGGATGGCCTCTGCTGTTTCATTTTCCACAACTTCAGCACCTAAGAAAGCGTGCTCGCTGGCAACGCCTAAGTAGCGATCGATGGTGTGGCCATCAAGTTGCGGCATGGTGGAGAGAATAATATTGCGTGCGCCGTCGGCATCGCCTTTGAAGAGGAACTGATGCTGTTGGTTTTGTCCCAGTGACTTACGTGAGACCAGGCCCTTCTCACTTTCTTGGCCACTTTTTGGTGGGTGAAGAAGATCAGAGAGACCCATCTGCAATTCGAGACGGAAGCGACGCAAGCGGTGGCAAACAAAAATCGCCGTGAACTCAGAAACACGTGGGATGAGCAGGGTGCCGCGCTCAAGTTGGCGCTGATACCCGGCCATCATATCTTCGGGGAAACCCACTTCCTTTAACAGAGAGAGGATTTCTTCTGAGTCTTCCAGGAAGCGGATGTTGCGAGCGATCACGCTGTAGGCAGGATTACATTCCGCTGGGCCTTCAGCGAGTACGGCTTTTTCAGCGAAGCTGCGGGTCTCTGCAAAGTCTTCTTTCGGTGTGAAGACTTCGTCCGGCTCAGGATGAAGTTCAGCCGCGGGGGTCGGAGTTGGGTCCTCTTCTGGTTCTGGTGTACTGGTGGGCTCACCGTAACCTGAAAAGGGCTCTTCATCCGGTTCTTCCTCGACAGTTTCCTGTTCCGAGAGAGTGAAGGGGGCAGTCTCCTCTGCAGGAGAGTTGTCGCCAAGGTCAAGAGCGACCTCGTTTTCACTGTCATCGCTGAAGCCATCCACAAAGAGGGGCTCGGCATCGACTTCTTCTTCAACAGCAAGTTCTTCTGGTTCTTGTTCAAAAGTCAGGGATTCTGCAAGAGATGGTTCTTCGGCGGGAAGCTCAGGCAAGTCAGGAGTCTCGAGAAGATTTTCTTCTTCCACTTCAGTGGGCAACGCTGGAAGCTCCAGATAGTTCTCTGTCTCATCCAGCTCGTGGAGAAATTCACCCAGATCTTCAATCCGGGTTAGATCTTTCTTGTCTCGAGTCATGCGGTTTTAGACCCCATGGCAGCTTTTAAATTTTTTCCCTGATCCACATGGACAAGGGTCATTGCGTCCTACTTTCATCATACCACGTTGTGGGCGAGCTGCAGGGGCCTGTTGCGCGCTAGAAGTTTGGGCATTGGCCTCTTGCGCCTTACGGTGAGCTTCCAACTGCTGCTCCAGGAGCGCTTGTTGCTGCTTTTTGATCTCTTCGATCTCAGCCGCTGTGTACATCTTGATGTGGAACAAACGATCGACAGCAGAGCGTTTGATCGTACTCTTCATTTCTTCGTAGATTTGGAAGGCTTCGCGTTTGTACTCAACGAGAGGGTCTTTGCCGCCGTGAGAGCGCAGATTAATACCTTCTTTCAAGTGATCCATCGCCAAGAGGTGGTCTTTCCAGAAAGAGTCGAAGGTCGAAAGGAGTACTTCACGTAACGTGAGTTTCACTTGCTCAGGATCAAAGGCATCCATGCGTGTTTTGTAAAGCTCATGGCCCTTCTCTTTAAGGTAGCGCGCCACTTCACTGTTGTACTTTTCGGCACACTCTTTCGGCGTGAGCTCGTAGTCGGTATCAAAGATATTGCGGAAGCCTTGATTGATTTCAGCCCAAGGCCAGTCGTACATCGACGTCTTTTTCTCTGGGCGATACTGGTCTTCCAGCTGGTACGCGCTGTCTTCGATCATCTCCATGGCAAGTTCGTGGTTGCCTTCATCACTCAAGATTTCGCGGCGAAGTTTGTAGATCACTTTGCGCTGCTCATTCATGACGTTATCGAAGTCGAGCAAATGCTTACGGATATCAAAGTTATGGGTTTCAACTTTCTTCTGGGCCTTGGCGATGGCGTTTGAAACCATGCTGTGCTCGATAGGCTCATCATCTTTCATGCCGAGCTTGATCATGATGCCTTTGATGCGATCAGATCCGAAAATACGCATGAGATCGTCTTCCAAGGAAAGGAAGAATTTTGATTTACCTGGGTCACCCTGGCGACCAGAACGACCGCGGAGCTGGTTATCAATACGACGGGATTCGTGGCGTTCAGTACCGATAATGAAGAGACCGCCAGCCGCTTTCGTTTCGGCTGTGAGCTTAATGTCGGTACCACGACCTGCCATGTTGGTAGCGATGGTCACGCCGCCTTTTTGACCAGCGTTCGCCACGATTTCCGCTTCGCGAGCGTGGTTCTTGGCGTTCAAGACTTCGTGCTTGATCCCTTTTTGGGTCAAGACGTTCGAGATGATTTCTGAGGATTCAACCGTGATCGTACCCACCAAAACAGGTTGGCCTTTCTTGTTACATTGCTCAATCAAGTCAGCCACGGCCTGGTACTTCGCTGCTTTAGAGGCGTAAACCACGTCCGGAGCATCTTCGCGCACCATCGGAAGGTTGGTCGGCATGACGACCACTTCAAGGTTGTAGATCTTTTGGAATTCTTCGGCCTCTGTATCGGCGGTACCGGTCATCCCCGAAAGCTTGCTGTAGAGGCGGAAGTAGTTTTGGAACGTGATCGATGCGAGCGTTTGGTTTTCTGAACGAACCTGCACGCCTTCTTTGGCTTCGACCGCTTGGTGAAGTCCATCAGACCAGCGTGAGCCTTCTTTCATGCGTCCTGTGAACTCATCGACGATCACGACTTTACCATCTTTCACCACATACTCTTGGTCGCGATGGAAGAGGGTATGGGCCTTCAAGGCCTGCTGAACGTGGTGAAGCGTTTCAATGTGGCGAACATCGAAGAGATTGCTGATGTTCATAATTTGCTGAACGCTGACGATACCATCATCGGTCAACACGGCCGTGCGGCTCTTTTCATCAACCGTGTAGTGTTTTTCTTTTTGAAGCTGAGGGATCACCTTGTTCACAACGGCGTAGAGGGCGGTGTTGCCTTCTGATGGGCCCGAGATCAAAAGTGGTGTACGAGCTTCGTCGATCAAAATCGAGTCGACCTCATCCACGATGCAGAAGTTGTGTTCACGCTGAACGTAATCGCTCAAGTCAAACTTCATGTTGTCGCGAAGGTAGTCGAACGCGAATTCGTTGTTCGTGCCGTAAGTGATGTCGCAGCCATAAGACTGCTGGCGCTCTTCATCGCTCATCTGAGTCAGGATGACACCCACAGTGAGTCCCATCCATTGATAGAGCTGACCCATCTCATGGGCATCACGAGCGGCGAGGTAATCGTTGACGGTAACGAGGTGGCAGCCCTTACCTGTAAGGCCGTGGAGGTACATGGGCAATGTCGCGGTGAGGGTTTTACCTTCACCGGTTTTCATTTCAGCGATTTTGCCTTGGTGAAGTACGATGCCGCCTAGAATCTGCACGTCGAAGTGGCGCATGCCGAGAACGCGTTTACCGGCCTCACGCAAACAGGCGAAGGCTTCAGGCAATAATTGATCAGTGGTTTCGCCTTTCTCATAGCGTGCACGGAAAAGACCCGTCTGCTGCTGCAAGACTTCGTCACTCATCGCTTGGTAGCGGCTCTCAAGAGCGTTGACTTGCTCAAGGATGGGCTTGAGCGCGCGTAGATCGCGATCTTGTTTGGTGCCGAAAAAAAGTTTAAGTGCTTTATCAATCATGAGGGTCTCCGCTAAACGTTATTCAAGAATAAAATACAAAGGGTCCACCGCAATGCCATTCACACGCACTTCATAGTGCAAGTGAGGGCCAGTGGAGTGTCCGGTGTTACCAACGGCCGCCAAAAGGTTACCGCGCTTAATTTTTTGACCATTGCGAACGTGCAAGGACTGGTTGTGAGCGTAGATGGTTTCGATGCCAAAGCCATGATCAACTTGCACGAATTTCCCGAAGCCCGCTTTCTCACCTGAGAAAGTCACGATGCCGTCTGCGGGAGCGGTGATCGCTGTGCCATAGGGCGCACCCACATCAATGCCTTCATGCATTTTCATGCGACCAGCGGTAGGAGACATCCGCTGACCGAAGTAGCTGGTGATCCAACCTTGCGTGGGGAGGAGAGTCGGAGTGGAAGCGAGATAGGATTCTTTGTCTAGCAAGTGCTGGTCGAGGCGATGGATGTTTCCTTCCAAAGTCGAGACCACGTCTTTGATGCGTGAAAATTGAAAATCGAAGCGGGCATAGTCGCTAGATAATCCAAAACTGCGGCGAGCGAGTTCACTCCAACGTTTGGTGATGTTGTAACTTTTCTCAAGGCCAAGAGTGGTGGCAATTTTTTGATCGTAAGCGGTTTTGAGTTCGCGGTATTCAGGAAAGTTTTCGATTTCGCTGAAATCCAAACTTTTCTCAAGGCTACCTTCCGCAGGTGCAGATGTTTGGCGAGGATCGGCAGGCGGGGCTTCTTGACCGTCTTGTGGAGTTGAGCCACTCCAATTGAAAGGGCGCGCCTCTTCACTGGCATCTTCCAATCCGGTGATCACACGTAATTTACGCTCGAACGTATTGATGCGACGAAGGTCATCGCCCAGCGAGTTCATCTTCATCTGAAAAAGTTGCACTTGTTCTTTGAGCTGGCGGTTTTCTAAGCCGAGATGTTTGTTCTCGTAAACCTGCTGAAGAATCTTCCAGTAATCATAAAGCAAGATGCCCATAAGCAAGATCATCATCACCATGATGAAGGCGAGTGAACGGAAAAAAAGCGCGGGAATCTTGTATGATTTCACCCCTTTTTCTTTTTCCGGGATGATCATGACTGTGTAGTAGTTATCCATGATACTAATGCCTGCTTTCCAGAGGGAAAATGACTAGCAATTAGTGTAAGCGTCACAGCTGCACTTGGGAAGGGGATGAATTCTTTTTATTCTTGGGCCACTGAGAGGATGACAGAGATGTTATCTTGTCCGCCATTCTCGTTGGCCTGATGAATGAGCTCTTGCACGGCCCGCTGGAGATCAGCAGCTGTTGCCTTCGCTGGTTGTGGAATATTCTTCTGCACGATGTAAAGAATGTCCCCGTCACTGACTTTGCCATGCAGACCGTCAGAGCAGATGAGAAAAAGATCATTCTTGCAAATTTGATAGCTGAAAACATCCACGAAGACTTCTGGTTCGAAGCCTACCGAGCGCACAAGCACGTTTTTTTGTTTATCATGGGCCGCTTCTTCACGGGTGTAGATACCCATGTTGAGCTTCTCTTGGACAAAAGAGTGATCGCGCGTCATTTGGTAAATTTGTCCATCATGAATCATGTAGACGCGAGAATCCCCAACGTTTCCGATCAGGAGTTTGTTGCCTTGAAACATCATGGCGGAGACAGTTGTCCCCATGCCTTTGAGCTCTGGCTGATTTTCGGACTTCTGATGAATCTCAAAATTGACGTGCTGAATGCATCTCGCCATGAGTTCGCGCGGCTCGACTTCGGATTTGTGTTTACTAATAAATGGGGGCATCAATGCGACAGTGGTTTGTGACGCAATATCACCACCGTTGTGACCACCCATGCCATCGGCCACTGCGAAAAACAAATGCTCGCCGGCCATGCAAATAGAGTCTTGGTTCGTTTTGCGTTTACGGCCAATGTCCGTTGCACCTGCGTGAATGATCGCCATGACCGAGATCCCTTTGCTTTGTTTATGAATCTATTTTAGACGCAGTTGCGGCGAAGTCAAAGGGACGGTTTTGCTCAAGTGTTTCGTCAGAAAATTGTCACAGCGACGGCCGGGAAAAGAGTGTAAAATAATCTTATCCGGGGTTTTTACCCTCCAATGATTGTTCTCAGGGAGCATCCATGGCCTTCGACATCCAGCAATTTATCTCATCGAACTACAACCCAAAAGATTTCTCTCACCTCCATTGGAGTGGCAGTTTTCAAGAGTATGTAGACTTGGTGATGAAGCGTCCGCAAGTCGCGCGCAATTCATTCCAACGTATCTACGACATGATCATGTCGTACGGAACATCCCAGTACACTGAGTACAAAAAAGATGTGGTTCGCTATCACTTCTTTGATGATCCAATTGAAAACGGCAAAGACGCCATCTTTGGTATCGATGTGCATTTGATGAAGCTGGTGAACTTTTTCAAGTCAGCCGCTCTCGGTTATGGGACTGAAAAACGCGTTCTCTTGCTTCACGGTCCAGTAGGCTCAGCCAAGTCTTCTATCGCACGTTTGCTGAAGAAGGGGATTGAGCACTACTCACGCCAAGACGAAGGCATGCTCTACACCTACGAGTGGATTGATGAAGACGGCTCGGCCATCCTGGGCGGTCAAAAACTCTTCGCCAGTCCGATGCATGAAGAGCCTTTGAAGCTCTTGCCATTGGAAGTGCGCGAGAAATTCCTCGCAGAACTGAATAAAGGTCGCAAGGATGGCTACAAAGTTAAGATCAAAGGGGAAGTGAACCCTGCTTGCCGTTACATCTTGAATGAATACATGGTGAAGTACGGCGGCGATTGGACAAAGGTCATGAAGCACGTTCGCGTGAAGCGCTTGTTGCTCTCTGAAAAAGATCGCCGTGGTATTGGTACATTCCAGCCAAAAGATGAGAAAAACCAAGACTCAACAGAGCTCACTGGTGATATCAACTACCGTAAAATCGCGATCTACGGTTCAGACTCTGATCCGCGCGCCTTTAACTTCGACGGCGAATTCAACATTGCAAACCGCGGTGTCGTGGAATTCATCGAGATGCTGAAGCTCGACGTGGCGTTCTTGTACGACCTTTTGGGTGCTTCACAAGAACAATCGATCAAGCCGAAAAAGTTCGCTCAAACTCACATCGATCTCGTGATTCTTGGTCACACCAACGAACCAGAATATCGTAAATTGCAGTCGAACGAATTCATGGAAGCTCTTCGTGACCGTACCGTGAAGATTGATGTGCCGTACATCACGCGTCTTGATCAAGAAGCTCGTATCTACAAGAAAGACTATAATAAAGAGACAATCCCGAATATCCACATCGCTCCTCATACACTTGAGATGGCATCGATGTGGGCGATTTTGACTCGTTTGGAAGAGCCGAAAAAGTCTGACCTGACAAAGCTTCAGAAATTGAAGCTCTATAACGGCAAGACACTTCCTGGTTACAACGAAGACAACGTGAAAGAGCTTCGTAAAGAAGCGGTTCGCGAAGGTCTCGAAGGGATTTCTCCTCGTTACATTCAAGATAAAATCTCAAATGCTCTCGTGAAAAACGGCCACGTCGGTTGCTTGAACCCCTTCATGGTGTTCAACGAACTCGAGTCGGGTCTTAAGCACCACGCTTTGATCAACTCGCCGGATCAGCTTGATCACTACCGCGAGTCTCTCGCGATCGTGCGCCAAGAGTACGAAGATATCGTTAAGAACGACGTACAAAAAGCCATCAGCGTTGATGAAAGTGCCATCCAAACTCTCTGCGCGAACTACGTAGATAACGTTAAGGCCCACACGCAGAAAGAGAAGATCCGCAACAAGTACTCGAACAAGCTGGAAGAAGCGGACGAGCGTTTCATGCGTTCAATCGAAGAAAAAATCGACATCCCTGATTCTCGTAAAGATGACTTCCGTCGTGAGTTGATGAACTACATCGGCGCTTTGGCGATCGAAGGCAAACAGTTCGATTTCAAAATGAATGAACGTTTGCACCGCGCACTTGAGTTGAAGCTGTTCGAGGATCAAAAAGACACGATCAAGCTCACAACGATCATTTCAAACGTGGTTGATAAGCAAACCCAAGAGAAGATTGAAGTGGTGAAAACCCGCCTCATCAAAAACTTCGGTTACTGCGAAATCTGTGCGACTGATGCGTTGAACTTCGTGGCTTCGATTTTCGCTAAAGGCGATTCAATTAAGGCGTAAGCAATGGATCATCCGATCAAGAGAGACCACGCGCGCTTCCGCAAGATTATCAAGGGCAAGATCCGTGATAATCTGCGGCGCTACGTTTCGCAAGGCCAGCAGATCATTCCGAAAGGCACGGACAAATTCACCGTGCCGATGCCTTCTATCGATATCCCGCGCTTCAAGTTTGGCGACAAACAGCAGGGTGGAACAGGTCAAGGCCAAGGTGAAGCCGGTGATCCGGTTCAAGGCCAGCCAGATCCAAACGGGCAGCCTGGTCAAGGCGAAGCCGGTGAGGGTGAAGGGCAGAAGGAGCTCGACGTAGAATTGTCGCTGGAAGAGCTTGCGCGCATTCTCGGCGAAGAGCTCGCGCTTCCGAATATCGAGCCGAAAGGCAAAAAGAGCATGCAGTCGACGACCGATAAGTATACGAACATCGGAACCTCCGGGCCCGATTCACTTCGTCACTTGCGTCGCACTTATAAGCAGGCCCTGAAACGCCAAATCTCCTCTGATTCTTACGATCCCAACAACCCAACGGTGGTGCCGATTCGTCGCGACTTCCGTTACAAGTCTTGGCAAACCAAAGTTGAGCAGCAAAACGCCGCCGTCGTCATTTATATGATGGACGTGTCTGGATCTATGGGAGACGAGCAGAAAGAGATCGTTCGTACCGAATCTTTCTGGATCAATCTATGG
>JBEIPE010000179.1:0-6155 GCA_040377215.1 Halobacteriovoraceae bacterium | reverse complement strand
TGCTTTTGTTCGGTCGCGGAACTATCGGTCAAGTTCTGGCCCTCCCTGGGGAAGTCATTGCCCAAACCCGTAACACTTCTTTAGGTCGCAGTATCGCCAGTGAGACAGTTATGGAAGTACCAGAAGGCCATATCGCCTTGAAAACCGGCGCTGATGGGAAAGAAGTCGTACTGGTTCGTATAGGTGACTTAGTTGGTAAGTTGAAAACCCCGTGATCTAAACAAAGACGAGCGCTACACTAATTGCAGGGGAATAATCACTCTGTAATCAGTTTGGAGGCTCGTCTATGAAGCACTTTCTTTCGCTATTCGCATTCACAGTTTTATTCTTCGCCAATACCGCTCGCGCCGATATTTTGATTGAGCCTGTTGTTGGTTACAACTTCAATGCCGTTGCAGATTTTGAAGATGGTGAACGCTATAGCGGAGGGACCGGCCCATCATTTGGCGGTCGTCTAGGTTATCAAAATCTTGGTCTACAACTCGGGGTCGACTATCTCAATAGCTCATTAGATATGGATGATGAGGATTTTGATAAAAACATTGATACAAGCGAGTGGGCCGCTTTTGTAGGTTTCAAATTTCCAATTTTACTTCGTGTTTATGCTGGATACATCTTTAGTGCTACAGGCGAAACAGAAGATGCTGCAAACAACGAATATGAATTCTCAAAAGGTTCAGGCTACAAAGCTGGTATCGGCTTCACTGGTCTTCCATTCATCAATATCAACCTCGAGTACAGAACAGGTACTTTTGATGAGATCAAAATTGACGGGGATGAGTCTGACTCAACAGCAGACTACCAATCGATCATGCTTGGTCTAAGTTTACCTTTCGCGATCTAGTCACAAAAAAGGCCCCTTTCGGGGCCTTTTCTTTTTTAAAGCAATTAAGCAATTTCTTCATCTTTCTTTTCATCCACTGGTGGTGGATCGATGTAGAGACTTGAGCTGAGTGTCTCATTGCCCCAAGCGATGAAGGCATCGTCGTGTTGGTACATGGTGATGGTTTCCCAAGGACAGTCTTGTGAACAGTTCTGGCAGCCGATACAGCGAGCGATATCAAGCTCAACCATCGGCTGGTAAGTTGGATTTTTAGGATCTGGTCCTGGGACGAGTTCAATTGAATCGACCGGGCAGCCTGCAATACAGACCTCACAGCCAGTGCAACCACTCTGGTGAACGATAGCAAGAAGCTTAGGTGGCTTCTTACCTTTGCGCACAGGCTTAAAGCGTGCGGGGTGGCTTGGATTTTCGATCTTTACGTCGTCGCTCATACATTCCTTATGCAAGCACCCATTCTAGCATTAACGAGTTGTTTTGTGCTAGCATCGGCAGACTTGAAACATGTTAAAAACCTAGTCTTTACGGTGTGTTATGTCAAATCCTCGCCGCCCGCTTCGCTTCGTTACTGCCGCTAGTTTGTTCGACGGCCATGATGCCTCGATCAACATCATGCGGCGACTCCTGCAATCTAAGGGAGTTGAGGTCATTCATCTCGGGCACAACCGCTCTGCGAAGGAAGTGGTGGATGCGGCCTTAATGGAAGACGCCCATGCTATCGCCTTGAGCTCGTATCAGGGTGGCCACATGGAATACTTCACTTACGTTCGCGAACTTCTCAACCAGGCCGGTGGTCAGAGCGTTCGTATTTTTGGCGGTGGTGGTGGTGTGATCACTCCACCAGAAGCCGAAGAGCTTCACAAGCGTGGCATCACACGTATCTACGGTCCAGCTGAAGGAACATCGCTGGGGCTCGTTGGGATCATTGATGACATGATCGCGAAAGCTGAGCACGATGTGCTGGCAGGAGTTGATTGGAAAACCTTGGCGACTCGCCAGCTGACTGCTTTTGAAACGGCCAAGACCATCACCTTCATTGAAGATCGTAACGAGTTGCCTTTTGCTGTGACTCCAAAAGATATTCCAGTGCTTGGTATCACTGGTACCGGTGGTGCAGGTAAGTCTTCAGTAATTGATGAATTGCTTCTGCGTTTTCACCGCACACATCCGGATTTGAAAATTGCACTTGTAAGTGTTGATCCATCAAAAAAGAAAAATCAGGGCGCACTCTTGGGCGATCGTATTCGCTTGGGGTCAGCTTCTTTTGATCAGTTCTATGTCCGCTCACTAGCGACGCGTGATTCTGGAAACGAACTTTCTCCTGGGATCAAAAAAGTTGTCGAGTTTTTGAAAGGCCAGAACTACGGCATGATCTTGGTGGAAACATCAGGGATCGGTCAAGCGGCTGATGCCATCACAAGCATTGCCAACAAAACACTCTACGTGATGACTCCCGAGTACGGAGCTGCGACTCAACTTGAAAAAATCGAAATGCTTGAGGTCGCTGACTTTGTGGCCCTCAACAAATTTGAGAAACCACGTTCTGAAGATGCTCTCCGTGATGTGCGCAAGCAGTACCGTCGCAACCGCAACCTCTTTGCAGGTCACCCTGGTTCTCCGACTGATGATGAATTGCCAATCTACGGAACGATGGCGTCGAAGTTTAATGATGTGGGCGTAAACGCTCTCTTTAGAGATCTTCTCGCAGCGCTCAAGCTCCCTAAGTCATCTGATGACGTTTTGGTGAATTGTGAGAAAGTGCCAAAGATCAAAGGCGCCATGATCCCGCCCGGACGCGTATCGTACTTGCGTGACATTTCTGAAACCTGTCGTCTCTATAACGCCGCCACAATGGCAACGATTGAGAAGTTGCAGCAATGGGAATCACTGACCGCAGCAGCTAAACTCGTTCCAGTGGCCGATCTCACAAAGCGTGCGAATGAACTCGAGGCTGAACTCTCTCCTGCTATTTCAGCGATTGCTGCTTTTGATGATGTCGCTCGTCAGTACCGCGAAGGGACCTACACCTACGAAGTACGTGGCAAAAAATTGCAAGTGGCCAGCCAGTTCACGAGCCTTGCTCAAGCGCAGATTAGCAAGGTGGGAACTCCACGCTTCCATTACCCATCTGATAAGTATCGTTTTGTGCGGACACAAAACTTGCCAGGATTCTTTCCGTACGCAGCGGGAGTATTCCCATTCAAACGTGCTGACGAAGATCCGAAGCGTCAGTTCGCTGGTGAAGGCGGCCCGGGTCGCACAAACGCGCGTTTCCACTTTCTTTCAAAAAATGATTCAGCGAAACGCCTTTCAACGGCTTTCGACTCAGTCACACTTTATGGTGAAGACCCTGCCACTCGTCCTGATATCTACGGCAAGATCGGTGAATCAGGTGTTTCAATTTGTACACTTGAGGATATGCAAGATCTCTACAAGGGATTTGATCTCACTCAACCGAACACTTCAGTTTCTATGACCATCAATGGCCCAGCGCCGATGATACTGGCGATGTTCATGAACACCGCTATTAATAATGTGCTCCCAGAAAGTGAGCAAGAGAATGAAGCGAAGCGTGTAGAAATCATGCGCCAAGTTCGTGGCACGGTTCAAGCGGATATTCTTAAAGAAGATCAAGCGCAGAACACTTGCATCTTCTCTCTCGAGTTTGCCTTGAAGATGATGGGGGATGTGCAGGAGTACTTCTGTAAAAACGCCATCAAGAATTACTACACTGTTTCAATTTCGGGTTATCACATCGCAGAAGCGGGTGCGAATCCGATCACGCAATTGGCGCTCACGCTCTCGAACGGTTTCACTTACGTAGAATACTATTTGTCCCGTGGCCTCAAGATCGATGACTTCGCTGACAATTTGAGCTTCTTCTTCTCAAACGGCCTAGACCCTGAGTACACCGTACTCGGTCGCGTTGCTCGTAAGATTTGGGCTGTCTCAATGCGTGATCGTTACGGTGCGAACGATAAGAGCCAGAAGTTGAAGTACCATATCCAGACTTCTGGGCGCTCATTGCACGCGCAAGAAATCGACTTCAATGATATTCGTACGACACTACAAGCATTCCTCGCTTTGTCGGATAACTGTAACTCACTTCATACCAACGCTTACGATGAAGCGATTACCACTCCAACAGTTGAATCAGTTCGTCGTGCGATGGCGATTCAAATGATCATCAACCGCGAATATGGTTTGAATAAAACGGATAATCCGTTGCAGGGCAGTTACATCGTTGATGAGCTTGCTGACATCGTGGAAGAAGCTGTGCTGGCTGAGTTCGAACGTATTTCTGATAAAGGCGGCGTGCTTGGCGCAATGGAGAGCATGTATCAACGTGGCAAGATCCAGGAAGAGTCACTTTACTATGAGACGCTCAAAGACTCGGGCGAACTGCCGATCATTGGGGTAAATACTTATCTGCCTGAAAAGGCTGCCGAGTGGAAACCGATCGAGCTTTCACGTGCCAGCAACGAAGAGAAGAATGCACAGATTAAACGTTTGCAGGCATTCCAAGACAAAAACAAGGCCCACGCACCAGCTAAGCTGAAGCGTCTGCGTGATATTGCCCTCGCCAACGGAAATATCTTCGAAGAGCTCCTCACCACTGTTCGTTACTGCAGTCTAGGTGAAATCACTCAGGTCCTTTATGAAGTCGGTGGTCGTTACCGGAGAAACATGTGAAGAAATCTAAAATTTACACCAAGACAGGTGATGCCGGCGAAACAGGCTTAGTCAGTGGAACGCGCGCACCTAAGAGTGATGCCCGGATTGTACTTTATGGCGAAGTAGATGAACTCAACAGTCGCATCGGTTTGCTAGTGTCGTCCTTGCGCTCAAATTCCCAGTTCTCCCAAGAGATGGCTTTTCTTGAGGAGATTCAAAGTAGTCTCTTCGATTTGGGTTCAAACCTTGCCTGTGAGGCCGAGAAACGCAGTGAGTGGAAACTTCCGCAAGTGACCGTGGGCATCGTAAGCAAGATGGAAGATAGCATCGACTTCATGGATGCAGGGCTTGAGCCACTTAAAAATTTTATTCTTCCTGGTGGCCACGAAACGGCATCGTATGCTCATCTCTGTCGAACCAGCAGCCGAAGTGTTGAAAGATTGATGGTGAATTATCAGCGTGAGACTCAGGAAGTTCTACCGGACAATGGTCTGGTTTTCCTCAATCGTCTGTCTGATTATTTTTTCGTTTTGGCGCGCTGGCTGAATAAAAAAAATGGCATGGGCGAAACAACCTGGAAGCCTAGCAAGTCATGATTTTTTTTGTTTCTTGTGCCACAAGAGATGCGTGAGTCTTTGACCAAGACTCCCGCCCGAATTTTTTGAGTTAATAATCCAAAACACAAACGAACAGAAAAGAGCAAGACTGATCACCACGGTGATTCTCTTAAGTCCCATAAAGCCCGCATCTAATCCGCGAAAGTTTTGTGATTGCTTGGCCGTTTGTGATGCAATGAATGGCAACGCAAAGGCAACGAGCACGCCACCGTAATCGATCAGATTAGAGAGATTCAGTATCCAACTTGGTGGGGGCTTCGGCGCGGCAGGCTCTTTCGCTCGCGGCTGAGGCATTGAATTCTTAAAAAGAGGACTGGCCTCTAACTCGATTTTGCCCTGTTTGGTTGCTTCAGGTTTGTAAGTATGAATGGCTGTCAGTGGGTTGAGTCGAGCTTGGGTAAACTCTGAGGTGTCCTCCAGCTTAAGACTTTTTCTCTGGCGTGCATCGGTATCGCCGTCAAACTCTAAATGCTTCAAAACGTCGGCACTATTCTTTTCAACTGGAATCGAAATTTCTGTGTCACCGACTTTGATTTTATCCTGTAGATAAATGGCGGACTTCTGAATACGGATTCCGTTAACGATGGTTCCATTCTTGGATGCCATATCTTCAATCCAGAATTTTCCATTCTCAACGTAGAATTTGCAGTGTGCCCGCGAGCAGTTCGTGTCCGGCATCTGCACGTGCACGCCATCGCCGCGACCAAATGTTACATGCATCTTGCCGACTTCAAAGAGCACTTCCTTGCCTGGCATCTTGGCTTGGAGAACGACCTTCATGCTTTCTCCCAGAAATCACGGTGGTAATCAAAGCGGCATTCGGCTTTCACGCGCATAAGGTACTCATGCCAGGGTGTTGAGAAACGAAACTCTGGAACAGCAAACAGACCCCAAACATGCGCCGCTAGACCGAGATCACGCACAGTGATTTTTTGTGAATTCCAAAACGGCGTAAGTTGCGACTCCAGGTCAGTCAGGGTTTTCTGCAAGGGCTTCTCAAATTCTTGTCTGCGTTTGGCGAG
>JBEIPE010000354.1:0-2867 GCA_040377215.1 Halobacteriovoraceae bacterium | reverse complement strand
CTCGGCTTCCAACCGCCAACACGTCTTGCTCCTGAGTACTATGCAGCGATCAAAGGACAGAAGGTGAATTTCATCACTCGTCCGGTTCGCACACAGATGGGCTACCACATCATTAAAGTTCTTGGTGTGAAAGAGTTCGATCAGATCGACAAGAACCTCTACAAGAAAGTTATCTACGACCAAAAACGCGACGCCATCCTAGCTAACTACGCTAAGAATATGCAGAAAGGCGCCGACATTAAGATCAATAAGAACCTATTGTAATGTTCCCCTTAATTCTGACCCTTCTCCTGAGTGTGAGTTCATCTCACGCTCAGGAAAAACTTTTAGATAAGATCGTCGCTGTTGTTAATGGCCGCGTGTACTCGCTTTCAGAGCTCAAACGTGTCGACGCAACCCTGGCCGCACGCCGCGAGATTTCACCCTTCCTCTACACAAAGAAGTCTTACCCACAGACTGAGCTGCTTGATCTCATGATCAAGACTCAAGTCATTCGCGACAAGATCGGCACACAGGGTTTCGTGGTTGGCGACGATGCCGTTGAATCTCGCATCAGCATGACTGAACAAAAGCTCGGCCTCAATCGCGACAGCCTTCTCGAGTTTCTCAAGAGCAAGGGTGTGACCTACGAAGAATATTTTGAAATCATCCGCGAAGCGATGGAGTACAACCTCTTCACGACTCGGATCATTGGCCCACTCGTTACCGTGACTGAACAAGAACTCAAAAACGAATTCTACAAGCGCCACTCGAACGATAAGGCCCTGAGCTTTACTTACGAGCTGGTCGACTTCTCTGTTCCTGAATCAGAAGCGAAAGATAAAGCAAACGATACATTCGTCCAGGCACTCAAGGACTACCAAGTCACCGGCCGCCTGGGTTACGGATACGAAGACCTGGATGCATCGCCACTTGAGAACATTAAAGAAGACGCGTTGGCCCCTGCAATTCAGGCCGCACTTTCAAAAACACCTGAAGGTAACTTCGCACCACCGGTAGTTCTCGGTGGCCGCCTCCACAGTTTTTTTGTGAAAAAGAAAGACCTCGTTGAATCGGCAGCTTACTTGCGCTCAAAAGAGCGGCTTGAAGAAGAGCTTTTCACGGAAAAGAGTCTCTCGCTCACAACGAACTGGTTTGATCGCGAATACGCGAATTACTACATCAAAAAAAGTCTATGATTGTTGTTACGCAAGGGCATGAGAAGGGCATCGGCATCGAGGTGTTCTTCAAGGCCTTAGCACTCGCACCATCAACATGGACTGCTGACTGCAGGTTCATCGCTCACAAACGCACCATACTCTCTCATATCAAAAAACTCAATTTGGCCGCTGAAGTGGAGGATGATTGTATTTATCTTCCCACCGGACGCTTAAGCTGTGAGTGGCTTAAAAATTCTAGCAAGCTTCCAGCATCAACCCTGGCGATGGAAGCTGCGCTAGACCTCGTTGAAGAAGATACGAGTCATGTTCTCTTCACACTCCCCACCACAAAAGATGATCTCAGGAATCCCAAGAAGCCCACACAGCGATTTTTGGGACACACCGAATACCTAAGAGCACGTTACAAAACAGATGCGCTGGGGATGTTCTTTGCTTCACCACACCTGGATGTCTTGCTGCTTACGGATCATCTACCTTTGAGTAGAATTGGTGCCACCATCACACCGAAATATCTCAAGCAGAAACTCCAGACCTCACTGGCCCATTTGCGCCAACTTGAACCCCACCTCAAACGTGCACTTGTAGCAGGAATTAATCCTCACGCTGGTGAAGGCGGCCTGCTTGGAAAAGAAGAAGCACGACTCGCATCAACACTGTCGGCCATCAAAGTTCCTGGCTTTAAAGTGCTCGGGTTTTATCCCGGTGATACTTTGCTTAAGCAGAAGCAGAGCAGCGCAGATCTTCTTGTGTATCCCCATCATGATCAAGGACTTGCTCCATTTAAATCCCTGATGGGAACACTTGGGGCCAACGTAACGCTCGGTCTTCCATTTGTTCGTCTTAGTGTTGACCATGGGACGGCGTTCCCACTCTATGGTAAAAATATAGCCGACCCTCGCGGAGCTTTTTTCTGTCTTCGCAAGGCGATCAGTTACCAGGAGCGCGTGAGTGGAAAAAATTCAAATCACCAAGGCCAAGGTTCACAACCTTAAGTCCATCGACGTCTCGATTCCACGTCACACACTCACTGTTATCACAGGTCCCTCAGGCTCAGGAAAATCATCTCTCGCTTTCGATACAGTCTACGCTGAAGGCCAGCGCCGTTACATCGAATCGCTCTCGTCTTATGCACGTCAGTTCATCGGCCAAATTGAACCACCTGATGTTGAAAGCATCACGGGTCTTTCCCCGGCCATCGCTATTGATCAAAAAAGCACGACTAAGAATCCGCGTTCAACCGTAGGAACGATCACTGAGATCTACGATTACATGCGCCTTTTGTGGGCGCGCCTGGGTGTTCCTCATTGTCCGGAAACGGGTGAAGCGGTCCAGCGCCAAACGCCCCAACAAATCATTGAGCGTTTGCTCACAATGAAAGAAGGGACCAAGCTGCAACTCTTGTCGCCGGTAGTGCGTCAGAAGAAAGGTGAACACAAAGAAGAGATGGCGAAGTATCAGTCCATGGGTTTCTCACGCGTACGTTTGAATGGTGAACTTAAAAATCTCGATGACCAACTCGCGGTACCCAAAGCGAAGTTTAACGATATTGAAATTGTCGTTGATCGTGTTGTTCTCAAAGATGGTGTTCGCGCACGTCTAGCAGACTCAGTTGAATATGCGCTCAAGCTCTCCAGTGGTTATTTGATCGTTATTGCGGACACGACTGAGATCTTCTTCTCAGAAAAGAACTTCAGCTTCCAGACCAAT
>JBEIPE010000446.1:0-1777 GCA_040377215.1 Halobacteriovoraceae bacterium | reverse complement strand
ATGTGCCATTCAGCTTTGTGGTGATTCCCAGAGTGCGCCGACGGCCTACATTACCGAAGCTCGTATCGAAGAGTGGACACGGCCTGAATTGCTCGCGCGTTTCTCGGAAGCCGAAGAGCCGTTGAAGAAGATTCTGAACGCAAATATCGAAACGGCCCGTACCGCTTTAAGCAACTTAAAGAAACGTCTCGCAAGTGGGCCGATCAGTCTTGGTGCAGATACGCCGGACGCCGATTATGAAAGCTTTGCCGCTCTCTGGTTTCAAGACTTAGTGAGTATTGATATTGATTTGGAAAAGCCTTTGGAAGAACGTCTGGAGTACTCAACTGTAAAAATCCCTACTCATTCTCGAGACATCAAAGCCGCCCTCCAATCCTATGCGGATGCTTATGTCCAGGATATGAAAAGTGATTTTGGCGATGCTTGTTACAACGGTTTGTATTCTGATGAAGAAGCAAAAGCAGAACTTAAAAAGCGTTTTGAACAATTCGATGCTCGCTATCAAGCTGCTCTTGCCCAGCACCCAAATCTTCTTGCGGGGTCACGTGAAGAACTCAATAAGCTAAGAGAAAAGCTAAGTTCGCGCGAAACCATTGAAGCATTTGACGTGGGAACCTTCGCTTACTACCTCAGCTTTTATGACAGTCAGGTCGCGAGTACAACGGCTCAACCCGAGCTATGGCCACAGGTTCAGAATAGTAAGTGTAAAGATGAGGTTTGCCGCAAAGGCCTCCAAGAGTTAGTGGCGAAGACCAACTGGAAAAAACTCGCTGCCGATCTAGAAAATCGCTTGGCCGACCCCAAATTGCTTGAAAATCAAATGCTGTTTTGTCGTTCAAATTTTGCGTCCTTGGCCTTGAAGGAATCGGAAACCGAACGTATTCGTGAAGCTCTACCGCGGGTAAAGACTCAGTTCATGAGTCGTGTGGCAAAGAACTTCAGTGCCCATTCTCGAGAAGCATTTGAGACATACTTAAATGAGAATTTGAGTTTTAATTTTGCCTCTGATGATGAGAGCGCGCTTGACCAATTCGTAGAGCAAGTCAAAATTTCAGCAGAAGAAACTAAAGTGGTGGATTCATCAACGGACGCTCAGCTGATTAAAGCCTTGTCCAAGATAAAGAATCCTTATAGCGATTATGTAAGTGTGATTACTGATGCCAGTTGCACAGGCCTAGGAGCGAGTGCTTGGGATTCTTTCATGCCACTTCAGCCGGGTATTGAGGACTTTCTACCTGCAGACGGTGATCCTACTAAAGATAACTTACAGATCTCTCATTTTTCCTGCACTCATCCAGCGCAAGGTGAGCAAGTGCTGGCTCACGAGCTGGGTCATGCTCTCAGCCAAGCCTTCAGTGACAATGAACTTAGTGAGAGCAGTTATGTGGAATTCATGCGTCTGCGTTCGTGCGTGAACGGTTGGGCAGATCCTTCACTTCCGGAAGCACCTGTGAGTTTTGTCAGTCACGAAGGTGATGCCATTCGCACTGAAGAAGACACTGCAGACCTCGTTGCTTATATGTATGCCTACGACAACCCGGCCTTGATGTCTTGCGCTCTTCTAGAGCCAGAAATAACGGGCAATAATTATGCGAATGCCTCAATCGCGAATCCAACCATGTTTGATTCGCATTCTTCGCCACTCACGCGCGCCATCCGCGAGGCCATGCATAAACGCCTGCCGATTCCCGCGGCTTGCCAACAACTGATCGGCCCAGAAAGCGGCATGAGGTTTAATACATGCTTCTAAAAATCTTACTCAGCTTCACTGTGCTTT
>JBEIPE010000198.1:0-5765 GCA_040377215.1 Halobacteriovoraceae bacterium | reverse complement strand
GTGACGGCTTTCGTCCGCATGCGCACCGGAAAACTAAGCTGTGGTGAAGTGGGAAAATTCTTAAAAAAGTTTAAGGAAATTGAAGAGTGTCATTCCGTGGCCGGTGAAGATGACGTCATACTTAAAACACGCACGGCCACACCGCTTGAGCTCCAACACTTGCTGGACAAGATGCGCGCTGAGGGATTATCGGAGAAATCCGTGTCAATATTCGTGCTGGAAACTCTCTTTGAAAGGACCCGTCTATGAACACACAAAATCTCTTTAAGCCTTTTACTTATAAAGGTCTTCATCTCAAGAACCGTATCGTCATGGCACCTATGACTCGCTCATTCTCACCGAATGGTGTTCCAGGCCAAAACGTGGCCGATTACTACGGACGCCGTGCCGCGGGTGATGTGGGTTTGATTCTCTCAGAGGGCACTGTCATCAATCGCCCTGCTTCGTCGAATGATCCGAACATTCCGCACTTCTACGGTGAACAATCTCTCGCGGGTTGGAAAACCGTTATTAACAAAGTTCATCAACTGGGCGGCAAGATGGCCCCGCAGATTTGGCATATGGGCGCGGTAAAGCCTCACGCTTCAGGTTGGCTGCCACCCACTCCCCTTGAAGGCCCCGCCACCATGACTGAAAAAGACATTCACGCCAGCATCGAGGCCTACGCAGCTGCGGCCCTTGATGCAAAAAAATTAGGGTTTGATACTGTTGAGCTCCATGGAGCTCATGGCTATTTGATTGATCAATTCTTCTGGCCGGGGATGAACACCCGTACTGATCAATACTCGAGCGGCAATCGTTTTGCTGTGGATGTCATCAAAGCGGTACGTGCGGCCGTGGGTGCAGATTTCCCCGTCATTATTCGTCTCTCGCAGTGGAAGCAGCAAGACTACAGCGCGAAGATCGCGCAAAATCCAAAAGAAATGGAAGCGTGGTTGCAGCCGCTGGTTGATGCCGGTGTTGATATCTTGCATTGCTCTCAACGTCGTTTCTGGGATGCAGAGTTCGAAGGCTCGGATCTCAACTTCGCTGGATGGGCCAAGAAGATTACCGGTGTTCCGACCATTACTGTTGGCTCAGTAGGACTGGATGGAGATTTCTTCGGAGCGTTCCGTGGAGATGGTTCAGCTCCCGCACCGCTACATGAACTCATGCGCCGTCTTGATCGTGGTGACTTTGATCTTGTGGCCGTGGGCCGCGCTCTGTTGCAAGACCCTCACTGGGTGCAAAAAGTTCGTGATGGCGGTCAGCTCCAACCCTTCACGAAAGCTGCGCTCGAAACTTTACTTTAGCCGTAAGCGGATGGGCCCACGGATGTTCTGTGGGTCCACCACTTCTCCACCTTGCGTGATCTCAATCAATCCCTTCGCCACTAATTCTCTAGCGACCGCACGGACCGATTCCATCATCTCTTTATTTTTTTTGAGTTCCTGCGGAAGGACTTCACTGGGACAAATAGTTTTACCAGGCCCGCGCTGAGAAAGAAGGAAGAGTATTTTCTCAGCGTGTTCCACGTCTAGGGACGAAGCTGGTGCCTAAAGAACATGCCATCATCACCAAATGCAGAGGCGATGAACTCAGAAGTGGTCACGATGTCGGCCACATGATGCGACTCTTTTACGAAAGCTGCCACGTCTTCTGGAGTGTATTTCGAGTAATCGTAGTCTTTGTATTTCTCTGGCGCCACGTGGATCTGGTAGACCGTCGTACCTTCAGGAATATTCATGAAGTCTTCGCGAACATCGTGCTCGTCATGAGCGAAAGTCAGACCCTGTGAAGGAATGAAGAACAGCTGGCGTGGGGCCACCACATCTTTGATTTTTTCACCCTGCGAATTGATGGCGGCCATATCGCTGGCGACCAGCTCTTCAGGATACTTGGAAACTTTGCGGAAAATCTTGTGCACCAGAGATTGGCCGAGGCCATCTCCTATGGGAACGATGTTCGACATGGGATGCTGGAAAAAGTTGTGGTCTTTTTCTTGGCCGTTCAAAGACACGAGTGCAGAAATGTTCGCACTGTAGGTTCCATCACGTAGAACTTTCAAGGCAAGCCCTGGAGCGACTGGACGGCTGCCTGTGACTTTGTACGTTAGTGAGAGACGCAAGAACGCGCTGTCGGCACCTTGGAAAATACCGGTGTATTTCTGCCCGTCACGCGGCACGATTTTCACTTTGGCGATGGCACCACGACGGTGCAGATATTTTTTCCAGCCTTTCGGTGCGAAATCAGAGTGCAAACTTTCTTTCGTGGCGATTTCCTGGCGGCTCATCGAGATCAATTGCATCACACCAAATTTTTTATACTCTGGAAGCTCTTTATAAGCCGTGGCGCGCACTTCATCCCATAGGATGTCTTGTTTTTCCTGCGCTTTCAGCGACTCATAGTTTTCTGGAATCGATGCCGGCGAGCGCGGTTGCTCGGATTCTGCTTCGTTCCCAACGATGAAGAAAACCGACAAAGCGCCGGTAAGTAGTAAAAGTCCTAATCCAATTTTTTTCTTCAAGGTAGCCTCCGAGGCCCAAAACCGGGGAAAACGATAAGATAATTGAACAACATTACCCCAAGAAACTAAACCAGGTAAAATCCCACTTCTGGGCGACTGTTTTAGTCGCCTTTCTCCAGAAAATCTTTGGCCGCCCAACAACACCCCAAATAGGCAAAAGTGCCGTGGGTGCAAAGGGTTTTTGAGTATACTAGGATCATCAACGATGATGCTTTTTAATCAACCCTGTAAAAGGAATTTGCATGAGAATGATGATGCCAGTGATGGCGATTATCGCAGGCCAGCTAGTTGCTTCCTGTGCCCAAAATCCCAGCACGCCAGTTGCTCCCAAAGTAACTGAGCAAAAAACCACCGAAGCGGCCCGCGTCCCTACTGCTGACGCTGGTGAAAACCCTTGGACCACTTGGTCTAAAAAGGGAACAGTCGGTGGTCTCGTGGTACTCAAACGCATCAGAGAAGAGTTGCTCGAAAACAATCTTCACGATCCCCACATCAACTACTCAAGTCAAAAAGCCGTGGATTGCTCTAAGATCAACACGCGCTTCCGTAGCGCTGACGGCACATGTAACGACCTGGATAATCCCCATGTCGGCGCGGCCGGTGTGGCCTTCAGCCGTAACGTCGGTCCTGAGTTCATCGATCACGATGCGCAAGAAAAGCTCATGTCACCGAACCCGAAAGAAGTTTCTCAAGAGCTGTTTACTCGTGACGAGTTCAAGCCGGTTCCTTTCTTGAACATGCTCGCTGCTAGCTGGATTCAGTTCATGAACCACGACTGGTTGACCCACGGGCCAAACCAGACCAAAAATCCACACGTCGTTAGCTACAAAGGCAAGACCTACGAAATCGACCGTACGAAGGAGAACAACCTCGATTCTTCTCAGTACAAAAAAGAGTTCGGAAAAACGACTCTTAACGACGTCACTCACTGGTGGGACGGCTCACAGATCTACGGCTCAAACCAAGAAGAGCAAAACGCGGTCCGTTCTTTTGCTGAAGGCAAGATGGCGACAGTGATGGAAAATGGCCGCGAGCTACTTCCAAAAAACAGCGCCTTGAATCCTGCCAACAACCGCCAAAACATCGGTTACGAAGTCACTGGCTTCAGAGAAAACTGGTGGGTCGGCTTGAGCATGCTTCACCACCTCTTCGTGTTGGAACACAACGCGATCGCGAACATGTTGATTAAAAGATACGTCACCAAAGATCCTCAGACAAAACTTTGGATCTGGAAAAACGGCAAAGAAGTTAAGAAGCTCAACGACAAAGAGCTCGACGAACAGGTCTTCCAGACAGCTCGTTTGATCAACGCTGCTGTGATGGCGAAGATCCACACTGTGGAGTGGACACCAGCGATCTTGGCGAACAAAGTTCTCAAGAAGGCCATGTTCACCAACTGGTACGGTCTTGCGAACCCACAAACCTGGTCACGCTTCTTGAAGTACATCCCAGGCGTGGGCAACACGAACTGGTTCGAAGGCATCAACTCGGGCTACATGATCGGTGGCATCGTCGGTGACAAGGCCAACAACTTCGGTGTGCCTTACAGCATCTCGGAAGAGTTCACTTCGGTCTACCGTCTCCACTCTCTCTTGCCGGAGACGATCCAATTTAAGAAACACGGTGGCAATAAGTCTGACGTCAAAGCCGTTCCGTTTGCTGACACTCGTAACGACAAGAGCTACGCATTCATGGCCGGCAACGACATGAAAGACCTCTTCTATTCTTTCGGTACTCAAAACCCAGGCCAGCTCGTCTTGAACAACTTCCCGAAGTTCATGCAGGAGCTCTCAATCCCTGGTCACGGCACAATGGATCTTGCGATGGTTGATATCGTTCGCGACCGTGAGCGTGGCGTTCCGCGCTACAACCAATTCCGTCGCGCCATTGGCCTTAAGCCGATCAGCAAGTACGCTGACTTCTTCGATGACGGCAAAGTCATGAACGATCGCCAAAAGAAGATCGTTGAAAAACTCACGAAGGTTTATGGCGTTGATGAAGACGGCAAAGACAACGTTGAAATGATCGACCTTTTGGTGGGTACTTCTGCTGAAGAGGTTCGTCCGAAGAACTTCGGCTTCGGTGAGACTCAGTTCCAGATCTTTATCTTGATGGCTTCTCGTCGCCTTATGGCGGACCGTTTCTTCACGGACGACTACAAGCGCGAGTACTACACGAAGGGTGGCCTTGACTGGATCGACCAGAAAGGCTGGATGGCCAATGTGATCATTCGTCACATGCCTGAGCTTAAGCCCAACCTAAAGGGTGTAGAGACCGCGTTCAACCCTTGGAAACAGTAATCTGATCCTCTAGAAGGGGGCCTTCGGGCCCCCTTTTTTTGTCTAAATTTTCGACAGCACCTTTTTACAGACCCCTCTCACTCAAGCGCATTCTCGCGCTAACCTATCCTCATTAATACTGTTCAAGGACCCATTATGAAACTCAAGCTCGCGCTTTGTATCCTCGCCTTCCCCATCCTCTCTATCGCCGCTCCTACCAAGGTGGCCTATGAGATGGTCAATAAGGTCAATGGAGAGGTCGTGCGCACGGACATCCTGGTTAAAGAGGGCGACAAATGCAAGATCTACTCTAAGGACATCTACCAGACTTACGTCACCATCTATAACTGCCAACTCGATGCGAGCAAGTTCCACATGACGAGCGAGCGTGCCACTACATGCTACGCCGAAAGTTCAGGCGAAGTTCCGAACCGAACCTACGAAGCTGATCAGCTCTACAACATAAAAGAATCCACCACGACAAAAATTGAATTGAAGAGCCGTGCGAGTGAGGCAGAATACGAACTCACGGTGACGCTTAAAAAAATTGATCTCACCAAAGTCCCAGAGAGAATCCGCGACTCTCAGTGCATCCTTTAGGTATCAGCACGCATATCATGCGCAACGCCTAACGTGTGTCCTGAATATCTACTAGGCATTTGAACTGCTTATCATCGTCTGGGTGGAATGAGCCACTATCAAATGGAGCGTTCTCTCACTCAATAGTCTTGCAGAACTCGGTTTTCTCCATTGCCTTGAGGCAACTCAAACAATCACCACAGCAACGTAGAGCCGTTACACGTTTCGATTTAAACGTTAAGTCGCAGACTAAAATCTCTATAACAAATACTACTTTGCGAGGACTGTATGAAACTCATAAAAACAGCTTTGATCACAGCAACTACATTGCTCTCTCTTTCTTCATTCGCAGCTGATCTTTCAGGTGTGTACTTGGTTCGTTCATGCGAAGTGACCAATGG
>JBEIPE010000148.1:0-7192 GCA_040377215.1 Halobacteriovoraceae bacterium | reverse complement strand
GGTATCAATTATGATCGGCATTATTATGGGCTCTACAACGGACATGCCTGTGATGGAAAAAGCTGTTGATGTGCTCAAGCGTTTTGATGTCGCTCATGAAGTCAAAATTGTTTCCGCGCATCGCACACCGGATCTCATGCGCGAGTACGCTATGAGTGCACGCACGCGCGGATTGAAAGTCATCATCGCCGGCGCTGGTGGTGCCGCTCATCTGCCAGGGATGACTGCTGCATGGACTACACTTCCCGTGATTGGAGTTCCCGTCGCCAATGGTGCCCTTCAAGGCCAAGACGCTCTCCTCTCTATTGTGCAAATGCCACGTGGAGTTCCTGTCGCGACAGTCGCGATTGACAATTCAACCAACGCCGCCTTCCTCGCTCTTCGCATTCTTGCGGCCTTTGATCCTAAACTCGCTGAGCGCTTGGAGCAGGAGCAACGCGAGGTCGCCGCCAAGGTCACTGCCACCTGAAGTGGCCACAATACCTGCGTATTAAGACATTCTTCACATCTACCGCGGCCTAAGTGCTTGAAGCTTTGAGGGGATTGATTAGCCCCTTAAACTTAATCTCGATACTTACAAAACCGAGGACGCGATATGGAACGTTTGCACAAGCGCCTGGTGGTTGCGACTCTCCTTATATCTACCGGAGCACTCGCCCACAACAATAACAACAATTCTTGGGAAGACTATTTCCGCATGGTGCGGGTTCATCCTCATTCCCACGTACAAGATGAACACATCAGTCTTGCGGCCACACGCACTCTGTCGCACACCACTCCACAAGTGATGAGCTTTCAGGGTGTCATAAAAATTCCAAATGATGTGCATGTCAGTCTCGGCGCAAATCTTTTAGGCCAGGGCGCACGTTTGATATTTGATGATGGCCGTGTGGAGTGTCGCTATCAACAACGCTCTGGTGGAAAATTTAAACTTTCAAACTGTAGTGATGGTAGCAATTCGAACGATGAATTCCGCGTTGATCAAAACATTAAATTCGAACTTCTTCCTGTGCTCCTTCCTTCAAAAGCTGTCGTTAAAATTCGTGTGGTCGATCGCGCTGATGACACTTACGGTGTGCAGTTCCCTTACCTCACGGCGACTGAAGGACAAATCCTTGGCTACAACGGCGAAGCTTGGGTTCCGATGAATCCTGAAGATGTCTTCGAAGGTGGAGGCGCAGGAAGTGTGGGCCCTCAAGGCCCAATTGGACCAATGGGTCCTCAAGGTCCAGCCGGGGCTGATGGCGCGAATGGTGCAGCTGGTGCGGCCGGTGCAGTTGGACCACAAGGTCCTGCGGGCCCAGCAGGTGCTCCTGGTGCACAAGGTCCGAAAGGCGATAAAGGTGACAAAGGTGATAAAGGCGACGCAGGTGTCGCTGGCGCTGCCGGCGCAGTTGGACCACAAGGTCCAGCTGGCGCAACAGGTGCCACTGGATCACAAGGTCCTGCTGGAGCCGTCGGCGCGAAAGGTGATAAAGGAGACAAGGGCGACAAAGGTGATAAAGGCGATGCTGGCGCTGATGGAGCTCCTGGTGTTGCTGGTGCAACGGGTGCCCAAGGCCCTATGGGCCCGATGGGTCCACAAGGTCCGGCCGGGGCTGACGGTGCAACGGGACCGATGGGCCCGCAAGGTCCTGCTGGTGAGAGCAGCGGTGGAAGTTCAAAAGTGGCTTTCGTAAAAGATATCAAGGCCCCTTCAACTAACGGCGGTACATGTTTTGCTTCTTGGCAAAATCGTGACTTGAATACGCTTGAAGGTGACACAAGCTTTGCTGCAGTCTCTGGTAACCAGATCACCTTGCAGCCAGGGACTTACTGGTTTGAAGGTCACGCCCCAGGCTACTTCGCTGGTGCTCACCAAGCTAAACTTGTGAACGTCGCGACCAATTCAGATGTGTCTTTTGGTTCATCAGGCCACTCCCATCCAAGTGCGGGTTCAGTGACCCACTCAATTATCAAAGTTCGTTTAGTTGTCAGCGTTGCTACCACTTATAAGATCCAGCATCGCTGCAGCATTGAACGTACCTTGCAAGGTTTGGGTATCGCCAATGGCTTCGGTGGCCCAGAAACTTACACCACGATCACCATCGTGAAGCTGGACTAATTTACTCATTTGGGTCCATCGTCATTCATGAGTAGAATGAATGAATGCGATGGACCCTGCTTCTTCTCACAATATTTTCTTTTGAAGCCCAAGCGGTTCGTCTTACGGCGGATTTTTCTTCGCGCAAAGACACCGCCACCTGTGATTGGAATCTCACCGCAGGAATTGTGCGCGCTCCGCAGGCCTCAAACGGCACAGCTTTAGATTTTGGTGATGGCTCAGATGGTGATTGTAATTTCAGCGGCAACGTCACGGCCGGTGAGTACAATTGCCGCACACTTCGTATCGCATCCAACACTCGTTTTACTGCCAACGGCGCCAATCCTGTGGTGATCCGCGTCCTGGGTGCTGTCACCATCAGTGCGACTTTGAGTGTCGACGGTTCTAACGGCAACGATGGAACAGTGACACCCAATCTAGGTGGCAACGGTGGGCCTGCAGCTTTTCGCGGCGGACACTTCGATTCTCTCGGTTTTCCTCAAGGTGGACCAGGCCAACAAAATGTCACCGGCGCTGGCGATGGTGGTGCGAGTGCCTCAGGCAATGCTGGCAGTTTTTCCGGTGGCGGTGGCGGTGCTGGGGGAAGCTTTGGCGATACACTCCTTGCAACAAACGGAGCCGCTGGAACCTCTACCGTTGGCCTGCAAGGTACAGGTGGCGTGACATCCGCTTCTGAAGTCGCGGCTGATGAAGCCGGCTTTGAAACACTTCTCATTGGCGGAGCTGGCGGCGGCGCAGGTGGTGAAGGCGTAGAAGATGTCGCCACACTTTATTCGGGTGCAACGGGCGGCGGCGGCGGCGGGGCCTTGCATATCATCGCGGCCGGCAATATCACTATTACAGGAATTATTTCCGCCAATGGCGGAGCAGGTGGCGACGGCACAGGGCTTAGTGGTGGTGGCGGCGGCGGCGCAGGTGGAAGTATCTGGCTACAAAGCGGCGGACAAATCATTAACAATGGAACTATTCGTGCGCTCGGTGGTGCTGGTGGAACAGTCACATCCGTTCTTGCGGCCAGCGGAGGCAATGGTGGTAACGGCGGAGCAGGACGCGTGCGTTTGGATGATTTTGATGGCGTCTTAACCGGCAACGCTCCAACACCCGTGGCACAAACAGCAGCAAGCACTCCGGGCGTGTATGACGTGGGATTCCTCACCGGTATGTGCACGGCACTTACAACAGGCATTGATACCATCGGAAAACTCAATCGCTTTAAGTCTGCGCAGACCACCCAAACTCTTAATGGTGGAACGCTCGACATTGAAGTGCAAGACAGCGATGACAATGTAACGTGGAACGCGGCCGTTCCTCTTTCGCAGATCAATACTCTTTCTCGTCGCTATTTACGTTTTGCTGTTGAACTCACGGCCGCTACGGCGGTCAGTTCTCCTGAACTGGACGCCTTGAGTGTTGATTATGATGTGCTAGAGAAATCCAATTACGAATTTAAGTCAGATGTAAGTTGCGGTACCGTTGATATGCAAGGCCCTTCAGGTCCGAGCGGTGGCTCGATGATCGCTGGATTTATGTTGGTACTGTTCTTCGGTCGCAAAAAATCAAAACGCCAGGCCTAAACGCGTGGTGAGCCCCATGCCAGAGATTTTGTTATCACCCCGTGTTGCTTTGAAAGTGGCCTGCTCATAGTTCACACCCGCTTCGAAGAAAAATCCACGGCGCCAAAATCTGCGCCACAAAACTTGCCCGTCAAAGGCACTCCAATCACCAAACGCTGCCCCAAGCTGAGTATGGACTGAACTCTTCTCGCCCACACGCCACTCGAGTTCAATCTGGGCGCGCGGAGAAGTCGCACTGACTTCTTCAAAGGCCAAACTCTCCGGCGTTTTAAGTTTGTAGGTAGAACCGCTCACCCTTTGAATCCCTAAACCGATAAAAGCAAAAGTATTCTCACCCCAGCGCTGGTGCCACTCAGGCAAAACAGTGATGTCTGTGCGCGAGTAGACTTCACCTTCGAACACTTGACCGCTTTGGCGCAAGACATCGGCGCGCAAGGCCCATCGTTTCGAGAAAAGCACTCGGCCTGCAAGACTGATCGTGCTCAAAGCATTGCCATCGATCTTACCGTTGTACTCTTGGTCATCGAGCTCTACGGCCAGCTGGCGTGGCTCAAAACCAAAACGAACCCACGAATAAGCATTGGCCTCACGCCAAGGCAGAGCCTTTTTCTGCTCTTCAGTGAGAACAATTTTTTTACCGATTTGAAAGCGGCCAGTGTTACTCGCTGTCTCTCCCCAATCATGCCGCGCGCGCACGCGCCAAAACAGCACATCTCCGCGCGGCCAGCCGACGTTCTTGAGAGTGAGTTTAGTTTTCTTTTCTTCGACTTGTGCTAAAGGTTCTTCAAACTCATCATCGCGCGCCACATCCACCACATAATCTAAAGCACGGGCAGCACGCTTCCAAATGAAAGTCGTTTCGGGTGATTCGTTCAACTCAATCGCACTAATAGGACTTAAAAGTTTTGGTTTCGCTGGATCTTCTGCATCACCTGGCAGCAACCGCAACTGAGAGGCTGGTCCCATCGCTGTTTCTCGTCCCCAAGCATCTCGCAAAGCGTAGCGCCACCAGTATTTCCCCGGCTTCGCCCCTTTCCATTCAAACTCATTCACAGTGGTCGTCGTCGTGAAGATCTTTTTGGTGAGCTGCTCATCACTAAAAATTTCTACCCGATAGGCCACTGCCGATGCTTCAATGGGCAACTCCAGGATGACACTTGTCACCACTTCAGAAGCAAACGCGCGCGGAATGATCCAATCGATCCATGAACTCTTGGGCTCGATGAACTTGATATCAATTTCTTTTTTCAAACTCGGCGGAGCCCCCGGAGTTTCTAGCGGAGGACTCGGCTCCACCATGACTTTCTTCGGGCGTGAAAAGCCGCCATCACTTTGGCGAGCGCGCCAGAAGAACGTTCCGACTTTAGGGAAGATGATCTCAGTAGAGCCATCACCCGCTTGGGTAAGAATAATATTTTTGAAAGCTTCGTCTTCCGCCAACTCAAAGACCTGCTCACCTTCCCCATCCCATTCAAAACTAATTTTTTGATCTGGTCTTTCGAGAATAATCCGCTGACCTTCTTCAGGTTTGCGATCTTCAAAAGGCGTCCACTTCACAATCAATTCATTAGACCAGGCCCCGCTGCGTTCATACTCATCCACGCCTCGTAAGCGCACTTGATAAGTTCCGGCAGCAAGGTTTGGGAAAACCAATTCTGAAGCGCTTGTCGTTGAGGATTTTTTTACTTCGCCCGACTGAAGCACTTCCCATTCATATTCCGCAGCGTTTCCTGTCCATTTTAAATCTGCGACTTGATTGTCCTTATCACGTGAAAGTTCCAACGGACTCACCGTCGTCCAGCGTGGGGCGAGCGGCACTTCGAGACGCTTAACGACAAATTCTCCCACCGCAGATGAACGCGCCAACGGCCGATCGGCATCTAGCGGCTTCACACTCCAGCGAATAGTTTTTCCAACCGGAACATCAATCGGGAGTTGATGATGTTCACTTTCGACATCAGTGATTTGACCTTCAGCACTCCAACTCACTTGATACTTTTGCACCTGCGTGGCCTTCCATTCAAGAGTCAGTCGTGTTGTCTTGATCTCATCAGCAAGAGGCAACACCACAGTGCCTTGAGGAGAAACAAGATCAAGCGCAGGTTCACGCTGTAAACTAAACGTTCCTACGCGGCTGGAGCCGAGATCATTACTGACTCGCCAATAGAAGCTTCCTGGCACGAGGCTCACATTTACTGCAGACTTCGAAGTCGTGAGCGTCTTCACTTTATCTTTGAAAGCAAGGTCGCGTGCGATCTCAAGACGCACGGGTTTATCAGTGAGGTTCTTCCAACTTAAATCCACAGTGGGCTCTTGCGCTGTCCAGAGCAGAGCTCCTTCGGTCGGAATTTCCAGTTGCATCTGCAAAGCGGTTTTTACCGGGGTCTTATCGCCCATGCGCACTTCTTCATGGGTACCTACTTGCAAACGAGTGTCACCACTTTGCAAGTTGGCATCACCTTTCATCACTGAAAGAGAAGAGTTGGTGATAAGAACTTCAGCTCCCTCACCGGTGAGCTGCACTTTCTTTCCTTCAATCTCAAGCTCAAGGGTTTCACCACCCAGCGTGGTTTGCACCATTCCTTGGTCGATCAGAATTTTATTGATGTCTTGGTCTTGCTGTAGTCGCAGAAGCGTATTGGCGGCCATGTTCAGTTTCTGACCACTGCGAAATTGCAAACGTGCACGCGCTTGATCACCGGTAAAAATTGAAGCGCCTGCTGAGAGATGATCTCCTTGATGGAGATCACGCCACACCAGATCTCCAGCCGAGCGATGTTTCGCAGAATTTTCTAATTTTGAGAGCCACGCTTGCCAACCAAGCTCTGCCCCTGCACCACCAGGGCGCACGAAAAGCTGATAGCTCGCAGTGGCCATCAGAAGAATCGCCAAAGCGATCAATGTCGTTTCTGAGCGACGAATGTTCATGGCCCTTCCATTCTAACAGAGGGGCGTGTTACCGTGGGAGTGAACATCAAAAGAGATCATGGAGGATACTCTGCAACAGCCGATTCGGGCGGTCAGGTTTCCGCTCAAACTCAAGTTCACTCTCACTTTGGGTCTGCTTCTCATAGCGACTGTGGCCACATTTCTCTTTTTGGCCACGCGTCTTATCCGTGAAGACAAGGCCGCCTACGTCTACGATGCCATTCTCATGCGAACTGAGCAGCAAGCGGCCACTCTTGAGGCCCGCTTGAGTTCATGGCGTGCCATTTTACAGAACCCTCCCTCATCGGACCAGTTGCGGACCAGTTTTCCTGAAGTGCACTCTCTATGGGAAAATCAAAGTCTCAAATTCAAGCGCCAAGACACCGCCCTAGGTGAAAATCTTGCCCCTGCACCTTGGCAAATGTTGCGGATCAAAGATGCCGCTTACCTGGTGATGGATGGAGCGGGCCACCGTGTCGTGATTGAACTCTCCCTGCTGGCCAATGAAGTAGGCCCCTTCAAACTAGGACTCTACTCACAAGACGGCCGCGTGTTGCTGGACTCCACTCAAAAAATTTCTATGGTG
>JBEIPE010000364.1:0-2680 GCA_040377215.1 Halobacteriovoraceae bacterium | reverse complement strand
CTTGATGAAAGACGGCCGCATGGTTCAGGCCCTCGCTCGGGATAACAGCATCAACACTGAAACTCTCGCTGATGGTCGTTATGAACTGGTGGCGACTTCTGCGGCCACTGGCACAAAGTCACTTGTTCGTGGCTTCACCGTTTTGAATAGTGCTCCTGAGGCGACAATTAAATTCGCAGCCGTGGATTACGATCTCAACAAGCCAGTCAAAGGTCGCCTCGAGTTCGATGTCATCGTGGATGCGAAACCTGTCGCCTTGCAGACCATGGATTTCGTCGTCACCAAGCTTGATGGCACTCCTGTCACCAAGCGCACCACGGACGTTGTGATGAAAAATATGAAGTTGGGTTTCCGCTTCAACAGCATCCCGAATGGTGAATACCTCATCTTCTTCCGAGGCCATGTCAAAGGGCAGACCTTTGAGTCGGTTAAAATCAAGGTTCTCAACCAGAACTAGGCGCTTTAATTTTGGGGGCCGCTGGCCCCCATTTTTGCTAAGATGTCTGTATGAAAGACATCACCCATCTCAGAAATCTCAGCACTCTCATGGACTCCCAGTTTCGTTTGGGAGGTTTTCGATTTGGTCTCGACGGTGTCCTAGGCCTTATCCCCGGCGTCGGTGACATCGTCACCACCGGTATTTCCATCTACATCATCGCGGAGGCCGCCAAGCTCGGCTGCTCTCCCACCACACTTATTCGCATGGCCCTTAACCTGGCCTTCGAGAACCTGGTGGATATGGTGCCTATCTTGGGCAACGTGTTCGACTTTCTTTGGAAGGCCAACTCTCGCAATATTGATTTACTGGATAAGCACCTCGCCGATCCGCGCCACACCACCCATCAGTCCCGCGGCGTTTTGTTGATCATCGTTTTGAGTTTGCTGAGCGTGCTCTTTGCTTCTCTCTACGTCACATTCCTTGTCATCAAAACATTGCTCGTCGCCATTCAGAGTATGGGCGTGAGCGTATGACCAAGCTCACCCAGACCGTCAAAAAAGGCGGCTGTGCCGCGAAAGTGCCCGCGATGATTTTGCGGGAGATTTTGGCCGGCGTGAAATTTCCGCCGCTCATTCCTGGTGTTGCTGTGGATGGAGCGCTCTTTGATGATGCGGCTATTTTTAATCTCACCGATGACCTGGCCATGGTGCAGACGCTCGATTTTTTCACACCTATCCTCGATTCTCCCTATGACTTCGGCGCCGTTGCGGCGGCCAATTCCTTGAGCGATGTGTATGCCATGGGTGGACGACCGAAGACTTGCATGGCGATTTTAGCAGCGCCGCTGGCCACTCTCGAGCCTCACGTCATCCAAGCAGTGCTGCAAGGTGCGAGCGATGTGATCGCTCTCTCAAAAAGTTCCCTCGTCGGCGGTCATTCCATCGACGACGACACGCTGAAGTTTGGACTGTCGGTAACCGGCCTCGTTCATCCGCAGAAAGTTTGGAAAAACGATGGCGCAAAAGCTGGTGATACGCTGATTCTCACCAAGCCTCTCGGGACGGGCACACTGTGCGCCGGTCTCAAGCGCGAAACTTATTCCGAAGAACAGATTCGCCAGGCCATCGACTCCATGAAACGCCTCAACAACGTCATCGACTACTTGCCAGATCTGGACTGCATTCATGCGGCCACCGATATCACAGGCTTCGGCCTTGCTGGCCATAGCATGCAACTGGCGCAGGCCTCTAGCGTCAGTGTGCATTTTGAATTCAGCACTCTCCCTCTCTTTGAGCTTACACTCGCGTCTCTACAAGCGGGCCATCTTACCAAGGCCCATCGGAGCAATGATGAATACACCCAAAAGAATCTGCGCCACACGTTGAGTGAGCTAGAAAAAATGGTGCTGTTTGATCCACAAACCAGTGGTGGTTTGCTTCTCAGTGTCGCTCCTCACAAGGCGCAAGAAGTGCTCAAGGCGCTGGCCCCTCATTTTCCTGGTGCCGCAGTGGTGGGCACAGTCGGTGCGAAGGACGGCCACGATGTCCACGTGGACTGATCAAGAGCTCACCGAACTTTTCCTGCGCCAAACTCCCTTGATTGATGTGCGCGCTCCCGTTGAATTTGCCGAAGGAGCGATCCCCAACTCCGTCAACTTGCCGCTGATGAACGATGAAGAACGTCATCTGGTAGGAATCTGCTACAAAGAGCAGGGCCAGGAGGCGGCCATTCGCTTAGGTCATCAGCTGGTGAGCGGAGAAAAAAAACAGCAACGCATTGAGGCCTGGACCCGTTATCTCAAACAACATCCAGCGGCCCGGGTATTTTGTTTTCGGGGAGGACTGCGCTCACAAACCAGCTGCCAATGGATCAGTGAAGCGGGCATTCCCACCACACCTTTAGCAGGCGGCTACAAACGCCTTCGTCAGTTTTTCCTGCAAAGGATTCAAGAGGCCCCACTCCCTCAGCTCATCCGCATTGGCGGCCTCACGGGCAGCGGAAAGACCACGCTCATCAAGGCCCTTCCTCATGCCATTGATCTGGAAGAGCTGGCCCATCACCGTGGCTCGGCTTTTGGTGATCGTGGGGCACAACCCTCGCAGGTGAGTTTTGAAAACCAACTCGCCCTGGCCTTACTTCCTTCCGTGAATCATTTCTTCGTTGAAGACGAATCCTATTCCCTGGGAAAAATCCTCGTCCCGCAGCGCTTCTTCAAACATCTGCGCCAATCCCCGTTGGTGG
>JBEIPE010000435.1:0-1930 GCA_040377215.1 Halobacteriovoraceae bacterium | reverse complement strand
GCCACGCAACCTGAGGCCCTGGTGTTCTACGTGCCGAAGCTAGAGAACGAAGAAGAGGCCCGCTATATTCGTTTGATGATGGCGACGGCCGAAGGCCTGATCCAGAAAAAACATCCATCCTACAAATTGGGAACGATTCGTCTGATGATCGTTCTTGAGAATCCCCGCGCTATTTTCCGTACTCATGAAACCATGGATGAACTCCATCCGTACTTCGCCGGAGCCTCGTTGGGCTGGCACGATTATCTCGCATCAACGGCGCGCCTCTTCAAGGAAGACGGCAACTACCGCATTCCTGTGAAGGCCGATCCGAATATTGTGATTAAGTATATTAAGGCTTCTCACCGTTTGCTCGCTGATGTGGTGGGGCCGCGCGGTGGCATTAAGGTCGGCGGTATGTACGGCATTTTGCCCGTTGGTGCAGATCTTAAATCTCCCTCGTTCCAAATTACCCTTAAAGGCTATTTCAAAGATGTGATCACGCAGATGAAGCGTGACCTGACGGGTTTTTGGGTGGCCCATCCGGACTTTGTCCGTCTTGGTTTGGCGCTCGTTGCCGCTTGGAAGAAACATCAATCAGGTGATTCAAAAGCGCTCAACTCGATGGTGTCATCTCTCCTTGAGCCCAAGCATGCGCAAGATATTTTAGCGTTCATTCAAGGCCCTGACATTGAAGGTCTCAACCCTGATGACCCGATGTACGCCCGCTCCCTCATTGTGGCCGATATTCGCGAATCAAATTACATCGCCAACAATCATCCCGATGAAGTGCGCTACAACGTGTTCCAGTGCTTGCAGTATCTCGCCGACTGGCTGACGGGGAGTGGCTGTGTGGCGCTGCCAGCGCAGATTGATGGCGTTGCTGTACGGGTGATGGACGATCTGGCCACCACGGAGCGTTCTCGTTGGGAGGTCTGGCATGAGATTTATCATGGCCGCTTCACGTTGGAAGAGTTCCTGCGCATCGCTCACGAAGAGATGCACTTTATTCGGAAAGACCTTTCCGACGATAAAAAAATTGTGCAAGTGAAGTGGGATGAGCGGACCGCTAAGTGGTATCCGGTCGCCTTCAAACTCATGCTTCGTCTTATGACGGACAAAAAACCAGTGGAGTTTGCCACTGAGTTGCTCTTGCCGTTCACCATGGACGACGTGCGTGAAAGCCTTGATCCTTGGGCCAAAGTTGTGGCGTTGGATGCTGAGAAATTCTCCATGCGCCCGTATATTGAACGTTTCAATGAATATTTCGCCTGCCTCGGAAGTCAACGTTTTGCGTCGGTCATGGCCCGCCATGATATCCCCGATCTTATTCAAGGGGCAGAAGTCGCCAGCGCCTTTATGTTAGAAGAAGTCATTGAAGCTGCTAGCTTTCACGGTGACATCGGCGAAGGCAAAAAGACGCTGGATGCTCACGCCGTTAAAGAGCAAGAGAAAGTCTTTGCGGAAGATGAAGCCATTAAAGAGCAGTTGCGCCTCGAGGGCGCTGCTTATAAGAAAAAGTTCGGTGTGAAGTTCTTGGTGTCTGCGCAAGGGAAGACCGGCGCAGAGATGCTGAAGATTCTGCGCGAGCGGATGAATAATAGCGCCGCCGAAGAGCTGGTGCACGCACGTACAGCGTTGTGGGAAATCGCGCTGAAACGTATGGCGCCTTTGATTCAGTCAGGGCACGTCTTTCAGGATATTTTTAAAAAGTACAAGATCAAGAACGCCCAGATCGCCTTGAGCAATGACCGTGGCCATCAAGTGATTAATCTGGGGACCGGAACTTCGAACGGAACACTATTTGAAGTGGCGTCACTCAGCAAGTCGGTAGCCAGTGCTTTTGCCTGTGAGTATTTTGCCAGCAAGAAAATTCCCCTCAGTACGTCGGTGAATCAGCTGTTGGCCGCGACGAAATCAAGTTTTCGCTTAGGGCCTCAACCGTGGGGGG
>JBEIPE010000395.1:0-2287 GCA_040377215.1 Halobacteriovoraceae bacterium | reverse complement strand
TGCACCTCAGAGTCATACGCCGCTTCGTTTTTCCGCTGAAAACGTTTCGCCTGCGTTTGTTTCTCGTCCTCTCTCCTTCCATCAATCTCTCCAAGCACGCGCTCCGCCCTCACTCCTAAGCTAAGTTTTATCTTTTCACTTCAATGAACTGCTTGGGAGGTCTCATGTCTGAGGACCATAAAAATGATGCGCCGGTGACTTATAAATCATCAAAGCTGCATGGAATATTATTTCTTATTTGCTTCGTCGGTTTTATCGCTGCACTCGTGTTGCTGGATAAATACTTTGTGAACTAATCAAAATGGGATGGGTCTAGTGCCCATCCATCTTATCCAAGATTGGACACTCCGGACGCTCATCCCCGTGACAGCAATGGGCCAGATGCTTTAGCGTCTTACTCATTTCTGTGAGCTGTTGAATCTTCGTTTCTAAGCTCTCAACATGCTCGAGAGCAAGTTTCTTGACCTCACTGCTTTTGCGGCGCTTGTTGCGCCACAACCCCACCAATGTCTTTATTTGCTCCATACTAAAACCCAGATCACGGGCCTGGCGAACAAAGCGCAGGAGATGGACGTCTGTCTCGCTATACTGGCGATAGCCGGACAGCGTGCGCGAGATTTTTGGGATGACTCCGATCTCTTCATAATGACGGATCATTTTGGCACTGACCCCACTCGCCTCGGCGACTTGTCCAATATTCATGTTTTGGCCTTCCATAGTCTTAAGAGCAAAGCATTGCTAATCACACTCACACTACTGAGCGCCATCGCAGCTCCCGCCAACATGGGACTGAGTTCACCCATGGCGGCCAGAGGAATTCCAATTATGTTGTAAGCAAAAGCCCAGAATAAATTCTGACGAATCTTGCTATAGGTGCGACGAGAGATTTCAATCGCCATAGGAATAAGGCGCAGATCACTTCTCATCAAAGTAATACTGGCGGCTTCCATGGCCACATCAGTCCCACTTCCCATGGCAATGCCCACATCGGCCGCGGCCAGCGCCGGCGCATCGTTGATGCCATCGCCTACCATGGCGATGTGTACACCCAATTGAGAGAGACGCTTAATCTCCTGTGCTTTCTCTCCAGGCAGCATGCCCGCACGAACATCATCTATCTTGAGCGTCTGAGCAATCGCTTCGGCCGTTTTTTGCGCGTCCCCGGAAAGCATCAGCGTTTTAATCCCCATGTCTTTGAGTTGCTGCAGGGCCAAAGAAGCTTCAGGCCGAATGGCATCAGTGAAACTCAAAGTGGCGATGATCTCTCCATCCATCGATAGATAGCTAAAACCTTCAGGCATTTTTTGGGACATCAACCGCGCACTACCAAGAAGAAGTTTTTTTCCTGCGTAGTTTCCTTCAATGCCCTGACCGGGCAGCACTTTGATGTCAGTGATTGCAGCGGCGGCAAAGCCAAGCTCTTTGGCTTTTTCCACCACCGCACGGGCCAGTGGATGAGTCGTGCCTTCTTGCAAGCCACGTAAAATCGACCAGACCAAAGAAGCGTCACCCACGATAACGGCTTCATTCACTGTGGGATGTCCCATCGTGAGTGTGCCCGTTTTATCAAAAGCGATCACTTTAAGTCCGTGAGCTGTCTCAAGTGCCTCGGCATTTTTTATCAGAATACCTTGGCGAGCCGCCATGCCCGTCCCCACCATCAGCGCTGTCGGTGTCGCGAGGCCCAGAGCACACGGGCACGCAATCACCAACACACTCGCCGCATGCAAGAGAGCGAGTTCCCAGTCTCCATCCATGAAACCCCAGAGAAGAAATGTCGCCAGAGCGATGAGCAACACCACGGGAACAAAAATCGCGCTTACTTTATCTACGATTCGTTGAATGGGTGCTTTTTCACCTTGAGCATCCTCCACCAAGCGAATCACACGAGACAACATGGTCTCTGTTCCCACGGCCGTGACATTGATTTGAATCAGTCCATCGGCATTGATGGCCCCACCGATAACTTTTTCTCCCACTGTACGTGCGAGCAGGCGCGACTCACCCGTAAGCAACGATTCATCCACGTGGGTGCTACCATCGGTGATCACTCCATCCACTGGAATCGTCTCTCCCGCCAGGACTCTTACGACATCGCCCACGATGACTTCTGTCAGCGCGAGATGAGTCCATGCACCCTCACGCTTAACTTGCGCCTGTAGGGGACGCAATTTTTCCAGCGCACGAATGGTTGCGGTGGTTTGTTGTTTGGCCCGCTGCTCGAGAAATTTTCCCAGCAAAACTAATGTGATGATGACGGCGCTGCTTTCAAAATAAAGTTCTGCAT
>JBEIPE010000350.1:0-2899 GCA_040377215.1 Halobacteriovoraceae bacterium | reverse complement strand
TCGGCCAACATCCCCTTAAAGGTTTCCAGTTGCTCGGGGCCAGGGATCTTCTGCTCTCCCCAACTCATGAGACCTTCGTAGATGCACTCACGGGCAAACCGCGTGCGCTCGCTCAGGTTCTGATTCTCGGTTTCTTCTTGGTATTCGCAGATCAAGTACGGTTGGTCTTGAATAATGTCTCCCAGCCGACAGCGCGTATCGCCTGAGATCGCGATTTCCATGCGGCCATCATCATAGCGATGCAGCAGCTGAGGAACGCCTCCATAACAAACCCGGCCCGCGTAACGACCATCAACGATAGGCAAAACAGCAATGGGAATCTCTTGCTCCAACGCATCGTTTACCATTTGACGATAACGCGGCTCAAAAATATGGAATGGCAGGGCCACCTTTCGCAAGGTCAATGAGGTGTGAAGCGGAAAAAGAAACACTTTCGAATCCATGTCCTCTTATCTAATCTATTCTTTGTGCAAGAGCTAGCTCACATACTTCGACAACGCATTCTCCATGAGATTCAGGGACGTGGTTGGTCATTCACTGTTCCGCAAATACCTTGTGCGCTGATTTTCCTTATTTTTATTCCCAGCATGTATCTAGAAAATATGTTGTTCCTCGCTGCCACAATCATGGTGGCCATGGGTTCAATTGTTTTCAGTCTGCCGATTTTGCGCCTTACTCCTGTTCATAAAGATCCAGAAAACTTTTTCCTGATCGGCACTGGTTTGGTGAGTGTGGGTTGGACATTGATTCTGGCCGCTTTCTTTTTACAGCATGGCATGATGGCGCCGGTGTCGCTGCTCACCGTGGTGGTGGTGTGTGGAGTGAATGCGGGAGCTTTTGTTTTACTGAATCCCCACAAGAAATTGTTTTACAGCTACTTCTTACCCATGACTTTTATTCCTTCCCTCAGCGCTCTTTGGGTCGTGAATGACTTTAAAGACCTCGCCCTTTTATTTTTGATGGGTATCTATAATCTCTTTCTCATTTTCTCCGCACCGCCCATTCGCCAACGTTTTCAAAACTCTGTTTTGAATGAACTTAAACTGGCACAGGAAAAAGACAAGATTGAGTCTTTGATGAATGCTTTTCCGGGCATCGTGTCTGTTCTCGACGATAATCAGCACTACCAAATGATGAATCGTTTTGGTCATGAGATGCTTGCGCGTACAGACGTGGTGGGAAAACCATTGGGTTTCATCACGCCGGAAGATGATTTTGTTCGCAGTGTTCGGGATTTTATGAACGATAAAAATAGCCCTCGCCTCACCCAAGAAATGCGCGTGAATACTGGCCAAGGCGTTCACTGGTTCCTTGTCTCCATGAACCGCCTCGCTCATCCGGCCGGCTGGGCCGTGGTGGTGTCCGTTCTGATTGATGAACTAGTGGATGCCCGTAATCTCGCCGAGGAACAAAAATTTAAAGCCGACTATGCAGCTCGCTTGGCGAGTCTTGGTGAGATGGCCCAAGGTGTGGCCCATGAGATCAATAATCCATTGGCGGTTGTGATGTTCTCGGCCGATGAGATTCTTCAGCGTTCAAAAAGAAATGAATTAGAAAAAGAATTTATCGAGAATTTTGCGGGCAAGATTTTGCTCATGTCACAGCGTATTGCCAAAATTGTGAAGGGGCTGCGCTACTTCTCACGGGATGCTGAAAAAGATCCTTTCAGAGACTTGCCCGTCTCGGTCATCATTGAACAAACAGTGGACTTCAGACTCGAGAAATACAAAAACAGCGGCGTTAGGCTGGAGATTGCTCCCTACGATGAAGCCTTAATGGTGAAGTGTCGTGAGGTGCAAGTCATGCAGGCCTTGATTAATTTGCTGAGCAATTCTTTTGAAGCCGTAGTGACGCAAGATGAACCATGGATTCGCCTTGATGTACGCACTCAGGACGACAAGGTTTTCATTCAAGTCAGCGACTCGGGCGACGAGATTCCAGAAGAACAACAAAAGAAAATGTTTGAACCATTCTTTACAACAAAAGACGTAGGCCAAGGCACTGGTTTGGGACTTTCAATTGCTTTGGGATTATTGCAGGACAATTCAGGTGATTTGAAATTTCTTGGCAATCGCCCGACGCGCTTTGAGATCAGTTTGCCTAAAGCTCGCTGAGCGAACGAACTCTGTTGACCAAAGTAATCAGGATCTTTTTCATCCACTTGGGCTGTTCGGCCAACATCTTTTGGTAATCTTTGTACTCGAGCACATGCAGCTGACAATCGGTCGCGGCACGTACCGTTGCTGAGCGAGGTTTTTGGTCAAGAAAAGAAAGTTCGCCGACCAGGCCACCTTCTTTGATTTTATTCAACACAACTTCACGACTTTGCACCGAGCGCACCACTTCAAGCTCTCCTTGCAAGAGCCAGTAGATCTCATTGGATTTGTCGCCTTCTTTGATCAGGATATCACCCTTCTTAAGCAGCATGAGTAGTCCCCTTTGTTCCATTGTCGCTCGCAAGGCCAATCGTCTCAAGTCCTTAATTCTGCATTCCGATAATTGTAAGGCTAAGAAATAAAAAGAATCTGGGAGGATTCATGTCGATGCACACACGCGCTTTTGGCGAGATGCACATCCTAATCTACGGACAAGATCCTCTTGTTCCCATGAAACTCGAACAGACATTTGCGCAAGCACGTCCGGCCGATGAAATCCGTTTCGATTCTTTCGAAGATTATGACCAGGCGTACGATTTCGCCAAAGAAAACAAAAGCGTAGGTCTGGTTTTCCTTTTAGAAAATTGCGGCGAGATGGATTTGAATTCTGTTTATAAACAATTTAGCAAACTCGGCGAGCAGCAAGACACATGCTTTGGCGTTCTGATCCACAACGGTCAGGAAAGTTTCAAAGGTTTGCGTGCCATGAAAGACAACGATCACCTCATCGCCTACTACGACGT
>JBEIPE010000255.1:0-4289 GCA_040377215.1 Halobacteriovoraceae bacterium | reverse complement strand
GATGATGCTTTCAACTTCACCGATGTCGTTGTTCAAAGTCTTCGCGAGTTGTTCGGCTTTTTTCTTGGCATCAATCGCCGCGATGTCGAGGCACTTCAAATATTCTTTGCGGGATTTCTCAAGGGACAAGAAAGTGTTGAAACTATCCGTCCCCGTGAGTCCGAGTTTCGCAGCTTCTGCCATGACGTTGCCCAGCAGCTTGATGTCCGAAGTCGTGACTTCCAAACCAAGTGAAGCGCGGAAACCTTTGAACACGCTCTTGTTGTTCTCCCATTCATTGTGGCGATTAAGCTGCAAGTGAGTGGTGCGAAGTTCGAGGTCCTTGAGATTCATTTTTTGGATGCTGGCCTTGGCCGCATCAATTTTTTTGCTCACTTCATCAAGTGCCGCTGCAGAGCTTGGTGCGACTTTTTCAGTGTTCAGCTGGATGCTGCCACGATCTGGCGTGACTTTGATTTCGCATTTGCCTTGTACGCTCACCAAGCGGGGAGCGGCCAAAGCAGAAGTCGATACGAGAAGTGCAGCAAGCCAGATCATTACTCAATACCCATTTTTTTCAAATCGTTTGGAGTCACAGCACGATTTTCATCGTTGATCTCGATAATGAAGAGAAGGCCTTTGATTTTCGCTTCGTTGGCAAAGTTCACTTCGAGGCCTTGGGCCTTCATCAACACATCCAAGAGATTGCGCTGATCGCGGTATTCGATGCCGTTATAGGTGTTTTCACGCTGGGCCACGCAACCACTGGTACGCATGAAAGGAAACCACGAAGAGTTTGGAAGCTCGTTGGATTTTCCTGTGCCGTGAATGCGGAAAAGGCTGCGACCCACATCGCGTGCCACACTGGCCGGACGCCACCAACCTGAGTCTTGAGAAGATGTTGGGAGAAGCGATTTTGTTTTGGCTTCGTTTGTTGAGTTAGGCACGAAGTCGAGAATCAAGCGACGGAATTTACCGAATGAGATCTGCTGATCAGCTGCTGGCATAACACCGTCGATGTGATGGATGCCGGCAGGCGTGTTGCCGTTGCGCTGGTAGGAAGGAAGGGCATGAGCTGAAGAAACCAAAGCAGGTTGAGTCCAAAGTGTCCCGTCGGTGTTCATCACGCGCTCAAAGTTTTGGCCACGAAGAGTGAGCACGCAGGCAAACAAACGGTTCGTGCGGCAGAACATGTAGAGCTTGATGCCATCTTCGTAAGCGCCATTTTCGTAACGAGAAAGGTCTGGCTCATGATTCCAGAGATCGATGGCGAGGTTGGTTTGATCGCCCACTGGACGCTCTGAGGCTGCCACCCAACGGGTTTCTTCTGGGAAGAGGTTGCGTGCAGAATCCACGAGTTCATCAAGACCCATGGCCTGGAGATCATACTGAAGGGAGACAACGAGAGTTGCGAGAATTTTGTCGTTTTGCATGGCCGTGAAAACGGCGGTCGCGAGAGCTGTGTGGTCGCTACGCTCACCAGCGCGATGAGCGATCACTGCGAGACGAAGTTGTTCAGAGAGCGGAAAAGCGTCTGAAGTAATATCAGCAAGCGCTTCTCTCACATCCATCTGGCCAACTTCTTGGGCATCCCAGATCGCATCAACGAGTAGACGTTGCTCTTCAGCACTGAAAGCCACGAGAGACTTAGTGTTTCCTTGGTGAACGGTTTGAGCAAAATCGAGGTAGCGGTATTCAGCTTCGACTTGAGTCATGTAAGCATGGGCCGAGAACGACAAAACTGTCAGGGCCGCGCCGATAAGACGAATCATAGGGGTACCTCCAAAAAATGGTGAACAAACGATAGCCTGTTGCAGCGCTCTTCTTCAAGCCTATGAGAGGCAATGTCAGCAAAAGAGGGCATTCTCAGACGCACTGCACATAAGTCACTTCAATAAATCTGAGTCCTGATCATCATAAATCTATAAAACCTGAGGCTTTTCAGGCGTTTGAGTCCCCCTCACCTTGACGCACGAGTGTTGTGACCCCATCTTAGATAAAGAATGCTTAATGGAGGCTTCATGAAACGTATTTTCTTATTCGTTCTGACCAATATTTTGGTGATGGTGACAGTCAATATCGTGTTGATGTTCACCGGTGGACACAACTGGCTCTCGGCCAACGGAATCAACTATCAAGCGTTGATGACCTTCTGCTTAGTGTGGGGTTTTGTCGGCTCGGGTATCTCCCTCATGCTCTCGAAGTTCATGGCGAAAAAAATGATGGGAGTCGAAATCGTCGACGAGCGCGGCCAGTATGCTGATCTCGTGCGTAAGGTGCACTTCTATGCGAAACAAGCGGGCATGGAGAAGATGCCAGAGGTAGGCGTTTATCACTCTCCAGAAGTGAACGCGTTTGCGACAGGTCCATCAAAAAATAATTCTCTCGTCGCGGTTTCATCAGGATTGTTGCAACAGATGAACAGCGATGAAGTCGAGGGCGTGCTCGCTCACGAAGTGGCCCATATCGCTAACGGTGACATGGTGACCATGGCCCTGGTGCAAGGTGTGGTGAACGCTTTCGTTATGTTCTTCGCACGTATCGCTGCGTTTGCGTTGTCACAAGTGATGGCAGGCAATCGGGACAGTGATGAAGAGCAATCGCCGGTCGCCGGTGGCTTCATGTTCCACATGATTGTCATGGTGTTTGAAATTGCTTTCAGTTTCTTAGGTATGTTCGTGATCGCTTACTTCAGCCGTATCCGCGAGTTCCGTGCTGACAAAGGCGGCGCTCAGTATGCTGGTCGTGCGAAGATGATCGCGGCCCTTCGTCGCTTGAAAGGGAAGCTTGAAATGGTGGATGATTCTCAGGAGTCGTTTAATGCGATGAAGATTTCATCGAAGAAAGGCTTCTTGAACTTCTTGTCCACTCACCCAAGTTTGGATGATCGGATTGCGGCCTTAGAAAGAGCTTAATTGTGAGAAGAGAAGGGGCGCTGGTGAGCGCCCCTTTTTTTGACTAAAACTAGAAAGTGATTTTGCTTACGCCGATAACTTTGCCCATGACTTTGTTTGATTTCACAAAAGCCTTCGTCACTGTTGCTCCATTAGCTTTTACAACCCAACGATCACCTTCACGAACGGCTTCGAGAGACAATGATTTCCGAGATCCGGTAATTCCATTGACCAAATAATCGAGCTTCACTGGCCCACCGTAAATCGGCTCAAAGCGAGACTCTAAACCGAGACGGATCACTTCATACTTATCTGACTTGAAAAGAATAGCGCGCCCGGCGCGGGCCTGATCCATTGTGAAACTATTAGAATTAACCAATAGGCCATTGCCTGTGGTGACAACTTTCAAAGCCGTAGCTTCGCCAGCTGCGTTGGTTTCTACGGTCAGAACCGTGGTGTCTTTATCACGATCGCTAGTAACAGTGAGAACCTTGTGGCTGGCCGCGAATGCGCTTAAAGACAAACTGAGTCCTAGGGCCAATAGAGTTTTCATGCGAGCTCCTTGTTGAGAGGTAAGTGTTATAACCTCATTTAGGTCCCCGGCAGGCCAGCATGAAAAAATGTAGGTGTTGCTAACTCTAAGGGAATACAGGAAAAGCGCTAGATACTGCTCGGTACTCATTCATTAAACGGGTGATCAGGGCCTCGGCGGTAGGGATATCGTGGACTAGACCGGCGATCTGGCCGATCTCTAATTCGCCGGCCGTGAGGTCACCTTCCAGCATGCCCGCCTTGGCGCGGCCATGACCGAGGATCTTGAGCAGCTGGTCTTTATCAGCACAGCTTTCTTCGGCGGCTTTGATTTCTTCATAGAAAGCATTCTTCATCAAGCGCACTGGAACCGTTCGTTTCATCATGAGCATGGTGTCTGTGGCTTGGGCCTGAAGAATGGCCTGCTTGAAATTGTCATGAGCACTGGATTCCACAGTCGCTACAAAGCGTGTTCCCAGTTGCACGGCCTGGGCGCCTAGCGCGAGCGCAGCCGCAATGCCGCGTCCGTCAGCAATTCCACCTGCTGCGATGACGGGAATTTTCACGGCATCAACGACCTGAGGAATGAGCGTGAGGGTGGTGAGTTCATCGCGGCCATTATGGCCACCGGCCTCAAAGCCTTCAGCAACGACGGCATCTACTCCAGCCGCTTCACACTTTTTTGCCAGCTCAGGTGTCGCCACGACATGAATGACAAAGGCACCGGCGTCTTTGAGTTTCTTCGTGAAAATTTTCGGTGATCCAGCTGAGGTGATGAAGATGCGAATGCCTAGGCGTAAGGCGGTATCAATTTGTTCTTCGGCTTTGTCGTACAAGAGAGGCACATTCACGGCGAGAGATTTTTTTGTGAGCCCTTGGGCCTTT
>JBEIPE010000326.1:0-3127 GCA_040377215.1 Halobacteriovoraceae bacterium | reverse complement strand
TCAGGCTACGGCGGCGGCTATATGTCTTATAACCCATACATGGGCATAGGCGGCTTCGGCGGTTCTCCCAAGGAAAACCTCGAGCGCAACTACCAAATGTGCCAAATGTATGAGCGCAGCTGGAATTCCACAAGCATCGGCACTGTAGGTGGTTTTGGCGGTAGCGGCGGAGCCACTCAGTATTAGACTTATGTTAAGGGGCCTTAGGGCCCCTTTTTTTATGGCACACTTTCAGCTATAACGCGCTCCTAACCCCCAAGGAGCCCCCTATGAAATCACTATTGATTGCTTTGCTCTTTTCAACGAGTGTCTACGCCAACTGCCAGCGTGAAGTTCAGTTCATCGGTACAGTGAAGAATGTCAGCTTCGTAGAAAACGAAGCAGGTCAAATTGAGAGCACCCGCTTTCAAGTGAAGGCCGGTCGCTGGTTCCAACCGAGCGGTGTCTGTCCGATGGAGATGGATGAGTTTGAAGCGGCCGTCATCGAACTACGCGGTGAAGTGGCCTTGAAAGTCGGAGCAGAAATTTCTGGGATTATGGTCTACGACGTGAACAATGATAACTACCGCATTGAGTAGAAACAAGAAGGGCCCCTTTCGGGGCCCTTCTTTTTAGTAAACTGTCTGATCGATCACTTTCATCACTTCGTTACAAACTTCGCTCGCATCTCTCCACCAGCTGTAGGTCGAGAGGCGGCGGTTGGCGCCGTTATTCACAGACAATGTAATCTCGTCCACATCACTCGCACGTGTCATGCGGTAAGCATCTGCACACTGAGCAAGTGCTTCGGCTTTAGAGTAAGCACGGATACTGAACGGCACTCTTTCCATTGTACCGTAGACATCGATCAAGCCGCGGATGCTGCGTGAGTACATATCAAGGTTGCGTGAAACTTCGCCGCAGATTTCGCGAGCATCTCTCCACCAGCTGTAAGACGTTAAATGGCGAACGTTGCTGTTGTTCGTCACAAGAGTCATCTTGTTGAATGACCCAAACGGAACTTGGCGCATACACTGAGAGTTAATGTCTGCAGAGCTGTAACCGCGCAACTGCATCACGCTGTCTTCCAAGATGACCGTTACGTCCAAATCAGTTGTTGGCGGATATGGATTTGGGTACGGGTTTGGGTTCGGGCGTGGATTTGGATAAGGATTTGGATTCGGGCGTGGGTCTGGACGAACGCGGCTCTCGATACACGACACGCGAGTGCGCACACCTTGAGCGGCCTGGTTGCATTCACGTAAAGCATCACGGCAGATGCCGTTGCCGTCTTGCTGGCCCGAGAACGTATCAAGGACGCGGCCAGTGCTGTCGACCATCTGTACTTCACAGAGTGGGCGGCGTTGAGCGAACGACTCTTGGGCAGAAAGCACCAAAAGAGCGGTAGCGATAAGTAACTTCATGGGGATCCTCCGTTTGAGAGATAAGCGGAGGGGTTTTATCACAGAATTAGAATTGGGAAGGTGGGCGTGTAAAATCTACCCTAGGAGTTGAGCGAGTCGTTGGACGGATTTGTTCACTTCCACCCAGATGCTGTCTTCGAGTGAGGTCTTGAGTCCATCGAACTTAAAGGCGAGCTTCACCCGCTCGCTGTTTTCATTCTTGCTTTCAATCACATTGACCAAGACGACCTTCGGGATGACGAACTTCTTAACATTGTACTTCAACTCGACCTGCTCAAAGATCGTGCCTTTCTCCATGCTGCCGTACTTGTTCGCATCCACCATCGCCGAGAAGCCACCAGAAGAAATGTCGTAAACACTGAACGAATGCCCGGCCATGGTGACTTGGATACGATCTGTCGTCGAAACGACATAGCGGCACGCGGCGCGTTTGGTGGTGACAAAATAAGCACCGGTGATGCTGATCACAAACTTACTCTGGGCTTCACTCCAATCAATCTCACCAGATGTGAAGTACTGCAGTTCCGCATCGAATTTAAACTTCAAAAAAATGGGAATCTTGCGGAAGTTTTCTTTGAAAATTTCTTGGTAGTTACGATCGACCTCGATAGGCAAATCTTTGAAGCCACTTTTTTCAAAGGCGCCATAAACGGCTTTGACTGCGTAGGGCTCCACTTGGCCTTGTCGCCAGATGAAAAGATCACTGCCTTTTTTGAGTCGCGGCCAAAGGTCTTTGCCGAGCTCGTCAGCGTCCATTTGGCGAAGGTAGGTCTTGCTATTGTCGTCGAGGGCCATGTGGTATTTTAACCCCACCCCGCGTTTCCCACCAGCACTGCTTGCCCGACAAAAATCATCCGAAAAAACTTCTTTCTGCCAAGCCTCAAGGATTCATTTAGAATAGGCCTATGGGACAAAGAATAGTGGTGAAAATCGGCTCCTTAGGTGTCAGCTCAGCCCAAGGCGGAGTGGATGCGGCCAAGGTAGAGGCGCTGATCAATGATTTGGTGGTGCTCAAGCAGCAAGGCCATGAGCTGGTACTGGTCAGTTCAGGTGCCATCAATGCTGGGCGGCCCCACGTAAAAAAACCCGATGAGAAACAACTCTCCCTGGCCTGGCAGCAGGCCTGCGCGGCCATGGGCATGCCCTTACTCATGAGTGCTTACCAAAAAGCACTGGCCGGCTATCAACTCCATCCGGCGCAAGTGCTGGTCACTCACGATGATTTCAAAGCGCGTCCGCGCTTTTTGAATGTGCGCAATACTTTGCTCACATTGCTCGCTAGCGGCGCTTTGCCGGTGGTGAATGAGAACGACACGGTCTCTACCAAAGAAATTACAGTGGGCGATAACGATCAGCTGGCCGCCATGGTGGCCGAGGCCATTGGCGCGGATCGCTTGATTCTCCTCACCGATGCTGACGGACTTTACGATCGTGATCCCCGCGATCCTGAGGCCAAGCACTTCCCTATTATTGATTTCCGCGAAGATTTTTCCGGCATTAAGCTGACGACGAAAACCTCAGTGGGTCGCGGTGGCATGGCCACGAAACTGCAGGCCGTGCGCCGACTCACTCCTGTGGGTCTCGATGTCACCATCGCGACCTTCAATGCCGCGAACCCCGTGTCCCGTGCTTTGAGCGGCGGCGGTACAGTTTTTAAAGGTGATCCCCGCGAGAAAGTAAAAAAGCGCATGTCCTGGATTGCCACGGTGGTGCGCCCGTCGTGC
>JBEIPE010000419.1:0-2045 GCA_040377215.1 Halobacteriovoraceae bacterium | reverse complement strand
TTCATCGACAACAGTGGTCGCCAGGTGGTGAGTGGCAAAGTCTTGTTGGTAAAACCATTCTCATCCCACGCGAGCAGCTCGACACCTTTGGGCGCCGTCTCTGAAAAGCGCATGGCGATGGGAGATCCACAGTAGCGAACGAAAGGTTTCTGTTTGCGCAGTGTTTGCGGTTTATGAATATGGCCCAGGGCCGCGTAGTCAAAACTCGCGAGCCAATCGAGTGGGATACTCTCAAGCCCTGAAAGTGCCAGCGCTTGCTCGGAGCCGGCGGCCTCAAACATACCAAACAAGTGATGGGCCATGAGAATGCGGCCCGCAGAAGTTTGTGAGGGTGTGGTCGCTAAGAAGCGTCGAACCAATTCTTCAGGCCAGCCGGGTTGTGTGACATCGATGTCACCTTTCCAAGGCGCGAGTTCATGATGACGGAAGTACGGCAACAAACAAAGATCCACATGCCCAAGACCAGAGGGCAGTGGGAGTTTCACCCAATGGTCTGTCGAGTTCGCACGGAGACCACCAAAGAGATGAATGCGTTTTTCATCAATCAATCCAGCAGGAGCATCGAGAAGCGTGCCTGAATCATGATTACCGCCAATCACCCACATCTCGCAGGTGGTGGTGGCCGTGAGTGTGGCGATGAAATCGTAGAAGACACGTAAGGCGCGGTGAGGGGGTTGAGGTACATCAAAGATATCACCCGCCACAAGCAGGTGATGAACGCCTTCGCGTTGAATGATGTCTAAAATTTCTGCGAGGAAGCGCTCTTGCTCAGGCAGCCGTTCGAGCTTGAAGAGCTTTTTCCCGAGGTGCCAATCCGATGTGTGCAGCAGCTTGAGCGGAGCACCCATGGTTTGCCCTAGCTTTGTGGTGGACGTTGACCACCGCCGCCGCCCTGAGGTCCGCCATTACCGCCGCCGCGACCACCACGTCCTCCACGACGACGACGGCGCTGGCCTTCACCAGGTTGACCTGGTTGTCCCGGTTCACGAGGAGGTTGTTGCGGACGAGGGCCTTGGGCCTGCTGAGGATCACGATTCTGATCGTGACGAGGGCCGCGATTCTGATCGGGACGAGGTCCACGATTATCTGGGCGATTCTCTTGGCGTGGACGATCATCGCGCGGGCGCTGATCGTTGCGTTGCTGTTGTGGCTGACGGTTGCGATCGTCCTGGCGCGGACGGTTGTCCTGCTGACGTGGATTGGCGTGGTAATCCGGACGATGCTCTTGGCGCAAAGGTGGTGATGTCGGTTGAGCTCTTTGCGAAGGAGCGGCCGGCATGTCATCGTCGTCATCAGCACTGGCGTGTGATTCTTCGCCGTCCATGTCTTCTTCATCGTCATCATCATCCAAAGTTTCATCTTCTGGAGCGACGTAAACGATTTCTTCTTCTTCCTCAGGCACCACAAGCTTGCGCAAAGGAGAATTAGGTTCAGCGACATCAGGCAAAGACCAATCAAGGGTCTTCTCACCGAAGAGCTGTTCAAAGATTTTATCCGCGTAGTTCTTGGCTTCGGCTTTGGCTTCTTTCACATGGCGCTCGTGCTCTTCAGCTTTACGAGCGGCCACTTGATCCATGCCGATGACTGTTTTTGAAAGATCGGTGACGCCGTTCTCAAAGAACTTCGGAATCTCTAACCCTTCAGCAAGGCCATCCCACATCTCAGCGACGTAACGACGGATGATGCCTTCGGGAGAAATGGTTTCGAACTGCTCAGAGAGAATATGCAAGCGAATGACTTTGCCGCGATTGCCGTCTTTGGTTTTCACCAAAGCATTATCACGTGGCATTTTTTTACGTTTCTCTTGGTAAACTTCGTCTTCGTAAGTCAGGCAGCACTTGAGCTGGCCGCAGACGCCATTGATCTTAGATGAGTTAAGCGAGAGGTCTTGGTTCTTGGCGAGTTTAATACCGACGTTGCCGTATTTCGCGAGAAAGCTTGAGCAGCACAGCTCACGGCCACAGGGACCCAGGCCACCAACCGCAGCCGCACGATCACGCACTGAGATCTGGCGCAGTTCAATGCGCATCTTGAGCACACCGACG
>JBEIPE010000348.1:0-2904 GCA_040377215.1 Halobacteriovoraceae bacterium | reverse complement strand
TCTCTCGCCTGTGAGTTGCACAGGCCTTGGCGGAGTCAGCGATCTTATCACTCAGCGAATCACACAAGCGCTGCAAGACCCACAAACTCTCACACCGCTCTTGCAAGAATGGCTGGCGCCGCAAGTGCAAACGACTTGGAACGACCTCTGGCAAAAACTTTTAGATGCAACCTCCGCTCACCTGACACTTCTTTCCATGGAACGTCCTAGTGATAAAGGCGTCCTCTTCCTTGCCGAGCTACCTTTAAACACACAACGCGAAGTCGCCTTACCGGTTATACGCGAAGCAGTCCTTTCCCCTATTCATCCGCAACTCGTTTTTTCTCAGGCTTCTCTTGAGGCCATGATGGAAGACCGTCTGCTCGCCATGATTCCTAAAATGTATGATCTGCAACAAGTCGAAGGTTTTAGAACATTGATGGGTTCTCGCCTCATTCAATCCTTTGTCTGGCCTGATCTTCGTCGATTTTCCAGCAGGTCATCTTTTTATGTAGTGGCCCGTCCACAGGACTCCACACTTTCCTTGCAACCAACGGTCAACGGCCAATGGCAGGCCTCGATGACAGCGGTGGGTTCACTGCAAACATTTATCAATCACGCCATTATTGACTACATGGACTGGGGGATCAGTCTTAAAACTGATATGGGTCTGCAAGTGGAAAAAAGTGTTCTCACCATCAAGACCGGCAAGCCTACGACTAAAATGGTGAGCCACTTCTCAGGACTCTATGTCCTTCTTTATAAACCGAATCAAAAAATCTCGAGCAGTATCTTGCAAGATGCCGTGCAAGGCTTTTTTAAGCCGACCACCATCACTCAAGACCTCCCGATTCTGCAATGGGACGAGCGAAGCTGGAAACTCCAGAACTGGCAGCAGCATGAAAACCTCATCACCATGGATTGGATGGAATTATGAAAAACTTCTCGGCGACGCTTTGTTGGACTCTTGTCGTGAGCTGTTTGGTTTGGAGTCTTTTTCAACTAACAGGTTTGCGTACCGAGTATTCAGTGGACCAATTCTATCCAAAAGAACATTCCCTCTTGGCCGGGCACGATAAGATCACGCACCAATTCCGTTTAAACCAAGACTCTCCCTACCTCTTTGTGATTCAGCAGGATGAGCACGAGGCCTGGCTTAAGCCGGTTAACATTCAGGCCTTACAAAAAATCTCTCGCGATATTCAAGAACGTGGGGATGTTAAAACCATTTTATCGCTGACACAAATTGAAGGGGCCTCCACGGAAAAAAACGATCTCGTGATCGGCAATATCTTTGACCGTGAGAATCCGACCGACTGGAAAGAAGCCGTCCGCTCCAACTCTTTGCTTTACCCCTTGCTCGTGACGAAAGACTTTCGCGCAACTCTTTTGGCGATTGAACCTAAGGCACAAAATCGCACCGCTCGCGAAGCTATGCATGAAGAAGTCACGGCCCTGCTCCAAGACACTTTCCCTCAGGCACGTGTGATAAGTGCCGGAGTGCCGCTTCTGCAAACTCGGCTGTCAGATATGATCCAAACGGAGTTAGGGCATTTCCTGATCATCACGGTTTTAGCTTTCTGCGTTTTCTTCTATCTGATTTTTTCTCATTGGAGTGCCATCGCTTGCGCCTTTGTCACTATCCTCGGGACAAATATTTTTTCTCTCGCACTCATGAGCGCCCTTGATATCCCGATGAATGCCATCTTAGTGACTCTCCCTGTGATTGTCAGCGTTTCAGTGATGAGCTTACTGATTCACTCTCTCCATCTCTGGTCCCAGCGTCGTGGCCATCATGGACACTTTCAAGAGCGCTGGATGGAAGCCTGGGCGACATGCAAAGAAATTGCATTGCCCAATGCTTTAGGGATTACCACCACGGCCTTGGGATTTTTGGCCCTGGCCCCTTCTGCGATTCCAATCATTGGCCAGTACGGTTGGACCGTGGCCCTGGTGTTAAGTTGTGTGGCGGTACTGGCGCAACTGATGATGTTATGTGCTTTGCCTCTCGTGAAACCTGTCATGCGCTCCTGGCCGGGTAAACCTGCGATCTGGGCGCTGTGGTGTTTTCGTTATCCCCGCCGGATTGTGGCCGCCACCATTTTCTCCACACTGATGGGCACGCTCATGCTCTCGCAGCTGAATTTTTCTATTCGCCTGTTTGATGATCTTCCAAACGGTGATGATGTCCGAACCAACACCGACTGGATTGATCGCTCATTTGGTGGCGTTCTCACCTACGATGTGGCCCTACGTGCTCAAGCCCATGGGTTTTGGCGTCAGCCGGCCGCTTTGCAAAGACTCGACCGCATGAACCAAGAGCTCCGTAAGTATGATTCGGTAGGAACGATTGTTTCCGTGGCCGATCTCTTTCAAGGCGAGATCCCAACCACCTCTTCGCAAGTAGCAGAAACATTCTTTCTATTTTCTATGGCAGAGAAAAACCCTACACTGTCTTTTATGTCGGAAGACGGTAAAGATACTCGCTTAGGTATTCGCCTCTCCGATATCGATTCAAATCATCTGCAAGCGACGAAAGCTCATATCCAAAAGACACTCGCTCAGCATTTCCCTGAACTCACGATTTCTGAAGGGGGCATGGCTTCTTACGCCCATCATATTAATCACGAAGTGGCGCAGGCCTTGATTTTTGATTTCTGGCAGCCCTTAGCGTTTATTTGTGTATTTCTCGTTTTCATGTTCCGTTCATTTAAATGGGCGGTGCTGGCCTGTCTTCCTAATTTTATTCCACCAGCTTTCTTGTTAGGGGCGCTCGCCATCACTGGCACTGCCGTGAAGCCTGGGATCGCTCTCATTTTTTCCATCGCACTCGGGTTCGCCTTCAATAACACGCTCTACATCTTAAGCCGTCTTCGCCAACTTCCTTCTCATCCTGATTCACTTCCAAAAGCTATTCTGATGGAG
>JBEIPE010000149.1:0-7157 GCA_040377215.1 Halobacteriovoraceae bacterium | reverse complement strand
GGGTAGGCCGCAACGGTGCGGATTTCGCCTTCGAGTTTTTTACCGGCGCCTTTGATTTCTTTCGCCTGTTTCTGAACATCTTTCAAAAGATCGTTGAGCTCTTTAGCTCCAGCGATCTGCTTCAAGACATTCTTTTCGGCTTTAACGGCCTGAACTTGTGCTTCGATCTCTTTAAGTTTTGAGGTGTCCGAGAGGCGTTTCACTTCGCCTTCCCAAACTTTCTGCTTTGTCTCAACATCCGCGATCATTTCTTTCACGCGTTTTTCAGACTTGAGTTCTTCACGGATTTTTTCAAGCTGGTCTTTTGGATCGGCGCCTTCGAGAAGCGCGATCAAATCACCCAGCATGTTCTGCGAGTACTCTTTCTTCACCTGATCGAGCACTTCTTTTTGTAGTCCGTCGAGCTTAGACGGCTTGGCCGGTTCTGGAGGAAGCACGAAACCTGGTTTGTCACGTTTGCTCGCGACTTGGATTTGATTAATGCTGGCGTCATCCACCACGAACTTCATGCGCAACAAGGCGTCCCACATGTACTGGAAGTGCACGTTATCCAATGAAAGAGCGTTGTGAGTAGGCATGTCTTTGTCTGTGACTTGCAGGCCGTTCAGATCAAAACTACCGCGCAAGAAACTGGTCTTCACAGAGGCGACGTTGACTTCAGCGCCGTTGGCCTGTGTGCCGACGTATTCGATGGCTTTCTTCAAGTGCTGATCAAAGAACCACGCGAAGTAGGCGTAAGCGCCTGCGCAGATAAGAGTAACCGGGATAATGGCTTCCCAGCGGATAGGGCCTTTCTTCTTGGCCGGTTTTTTCTCGGGAGCTTTTTGTTCTGTTGTCATGATGGTCTCCCTTAGTTCCCGAAGTAGGTGTCGTATTTGTAATACCAAGCGTAGAGCGATGTTTTGGTCCACGCCTTGAACAGCTTGGTGTCACGGAAACGCTCAACCACGGTCACGCGGTACTTGATGATGGCCCATTTCGATCCGGCCAAAACGAATGGCAACAAGATGATCGCCACAATGCCTGAACCCATCACGATAGAGTTATTGAAACGAGTGAAGGGAACGATCGGCATATTGTAGAGATCAGTGAAGAGACCTTGCAGTGATGGAAGCTCGAGGGCCCACTGGCCAACAGCATCGAATGCCGGGTCGAGGAGGAAGGCGATGAACTTGAAAAAGAACGCGGCCAAGAAAGCAGCGCCGATTTGCACACGGAAGAAGAACAGGCAGAAGAACACCAGCAAGCTTTGCAATGAAAGCGCGGGTGTCATGCCGAGAATAAAACCAAGGGCCACACCCCACGCGAGTTGGTTGTTACCGGTTTCAGAATGCAGCAGTTTGAAAAATCCAAAGAGCTGTTTAAGCAGCAATGTCATGGGGGTCTCCCTCGAAAGTTAGGTCTCCAGTGTAAAGCGTTGGGAGGGGGGCTTCAACTGATTCTAAGGGGTTACGGCGCAGTGAGTCTCGCTCAGTATGTATAATCTCCAGCTCACGGAAGCTTAACGTGGAGCATGGGTTTTTTTGCGCTATATCAGCACCATTAAATACTCCCGGGAGATCCTAATGAAAAAGATCATGCTGCTTGCCCTCGTTTCTTTGTTCTCGGTTTCAGCTTTTGCTGACGACTTTGCCTGCAGAATGACTGTGGGTTATTTCAACCGTGCTGAAGAAATCGCTCCGTACCGTGGCCGCGAAGTGACCGTGAAGCTCGGTACATTCGTTTGTAAGGGGACTATCGACAACGACATCATGGTGAAAACCACCATCACTTCAACTGAGACAGGCGAAGAGTCTTCCATGACAAGTCGTGGGTCCTCAGAGACGGAACTCACGGCCCTGAATCAGTGGGGCGATGGACAAGATCGTGCCGTCTGCAAGTGCGGCCTGGAATAAGAAAAAATGAAGGCCCCTTTATGGTCAGGATGACCGGTATGGCGACGTGAGGCAGGAGCCGAAGTCGCCCGGGGCCTTTTTTATTTCTGGATTTGCGCTTTCATCAGTCGATCAAGCTCGAACACCGAATCGGTTTTAAACCAATCATTGCCGGCCCCGCGCCCCACAGCTTGTAAGAGTTGTGTTTGGATTTTCCCATCTTTCATGATGGTGGGATCGACATGGATGCGCACCACTTCGCCCGTCACAAGCGAACCCGAGCCAGGTGTGTTGCCGTAGCAGAGGATATCACGCAGGCGACACTCAAAATGCACGGGTGATTCGGCCATCCGGCGCGCTTTGATTTTCTCACTCTCAAGAGTGTGCAGACCGGCGAGGGTGAACTCATCTTCTCCGTAGGGCAGCTCGCTGGATGCTGTGTTGACTTGCTTGTGGTTGCTCAGCGTGCAGAAATTCACCACGAATTCACGTTCGCGTTCGATGTTGATGAGAGTGTCTTTGCGTGACCCGTCTTTCGAGCGAATCATGGGACAGAAAGCGATGATCATGGGCTTCGCTGAGATGGCGGTAAAGAAAGAGAAGGGGGCGAGGTTGTTGCTGCCGTCGATGTTGCGTGTGCTGATGACAGCAATCGGACGAGGCAAAATGCTGCCAATGAGAAACTTGTAGTTCTCAGCAAAAGGGCCATCAGTGTCGAAGGATTGGTAGGTACTCATAGGGAAACTCTACCTTAGGCAGAGTTTCCCCACAAATATTTAGCGAATAACTGTGGTGCGTTGGTCTTTGTCTTCTTCTTCTGTTTTACCTTTGTCACCATCACACGCCAAAGCGCTGAGGGACATCATCAATGCGGCCGTGATTACGAGAAACTTCATGAGGACCTCCTTGTTTCGAACCTAAACCTACTCGGCTATTTTACCCCTGAACTAGATTTCATCCTAGTGAGGAACAACCGTTGTCTAACTAGAACGCCAGAGACAACTTAGCGGAAACACGACCAACTTCAGCCGCGCGAGAGGCCTCAAGCCCTAGGCGAACAATCAACAAATTCACGTTAACCCCCAAGGCCCCGAAACCACCTGATGAGCTGACAGATTCTTCTTGGCTGCTGGAGAAGTCGAAGATGTCGCCAGTGCCTGTCACTTCGACGTCAGACTCAGATTTAAACACACCAAGTTTTACGTAAGGAGTGACGATGGCAAAAGTTTTGCTCGCACCCAACCAAAGAGTCGTCGTCTTGCTATCAAACTTAACCGTGGTGTCGACGTCCATGTTGCCGGTTGAAGCGTTGTTCAAAACTTGATCGAACTCGAGTTTTGAATTCGACATCTGTGCGCCGATCGCCACATCCAAGGGCCAGCTGAAGAAGCCACCAAAGTTCCAACCCAAGGCAAAAGTGCGGTTTGAGATTTCAAGATCTGAAGTGTCGACCGAAGGAATGAAGGTGAGCTCAGCAAAAATATCCATAGGGAAGTGAGCGCGTGCCATCAATCCGGCGTGAGGGAGACGTTTGAAGTCACTGCCGTCTTCGCCAGCGTCATCAACGAGATCTTTCATTTTAGGAGAGGCGGTTGTGCCGCCGATCAAACCGACTTCAATACCCCAGATACCATCCGTACTTGGAGCTGCAACCGCCGTGTGTGAGAAGTTCACCGCGATTTCATTCGACACTTTTTCGAGATCATCTTTCGAGAGATCATCGAGCGCTGGGCCTTCGGCGAAGGCTGGGAGAGCAAAGAGAACAAGCCAGAAGAGATGTTTCATAAAATCCTTTTATTTTTTCATCCATGATTTCCAGTAATCTTTATTTTCAAGTCGATTAAATTCTTTCGTCATCTGCAATGGATTGCGCGCATCCACCATCACCGCGTATTCATCTGTGAACTCTTTCTTTGATCCACGCTCGAAGGCTTTCGGATGGGGACCGTGGTGCACTCCCTGCGGATGGAAGGTGATCGCTCCTGCATCAATGTTATCACGGCTAAAGAAATCTCCGGCGTGATAAAAGAGGACTTCATCGTAATCGATATTGGCGTGGAAGAACGGAACCTTCAGCACACCTTCAGATTCATGCTCAAGCGGACGCGCCACGAACGAGCAGATGACAAAATTCTTCGCGACAAACGTTGTATGGCCTGATGGAGGGATATGATATTTGTGCGAATTGATCGGACAGTAATCATATATAGAGACTTTCCAGGGATAGAGAGAACCTTTCCACCCAGAAGCATCCAGTGGATTGAAGGGATAAGTCACACGTGTGATTTTTCCTAAGCGTTTCACTTCAACCGTATATTCCTTGAGGTTTTGCTCACTGCCGGGAGCGGCTTCAGGAACGGTGATCGCAGTCTGATCATAGAGAGCGTTTGGTCCTAAAATGCCACGAGTGGGTTGTTCAAACTCACTGGCACTTTCGACCTTGAGAAATTTCGCCGGAGTCGTGAGGAACATTTTGTAAGTGGTGCCGCGCGGAAGCAGAACGTAGTCGCCCTTTTTAAAAGCGAGATGACCATAGATCGTTTCAAAGCGGCCTTCGCCGTCATGAACGAAAAACATTTCATCAAAGTCGGCGTTACGGAAAAAATGATCAAATGATTTATTCCAAGTACCGAGGCTAATCACCACATCATTGTTATGAAGCATGGGAATAAACGAGTTATTTAAAGCGGCGTCATTAAATGTCGGTGGCAAGTTACGTGGCAAGAGATCGCCATCTATTTGTGTCCAGCCGGTCGGCATGTTCGTGTGATAAATGTGCGAGACACGACCAAAGAAGCCTTTGCGGCCATGCTCTTCTTCAAAATGCCCTTCGGGAATTTTGACGTGAGCTTGTTTGGTGTAGAGTCCTGAGGCCTTAAAGTTTTCCATTGGGAACCTTACGCTTGCGGTGGAGTGCCCACCAAGTTTTTGAGTCGACCGATTCGTTCAATTTCCAACTCGACGATGTCGCCAGGTTGAATCCATTTATCCAGTTCAAGACCACAGCCTGTGCCGACAGTGCCTGAGCCGAGAAGATCTGTGGCACGAATCCATTCATCTTTGGTGAGATGTTCGATCATCTCGCCCCAAGACCATTTGCCTTCGCTCGAGCGGCCGCGTGACCATTCAAGGCCATTCACAGAAGCTGTCATGAGAAGATCAGGATCTTTGTAATCGAATTCATCGGCGGTGATAATCACAGGACCGATAACAGAGCACCAGTCTTTGCCTTTCGCTGGGCCGAGGCGCACTTGCATTTCTTTGCGTTGAATATCACGAGCCGAGATATCGTTCAGGATAGTGAAACCAAAAATATGTTTGTAGGCATCAGCTGCTTTAACGTTTTTTCCATCACGACCGATGACCACAGCGAGTTCAAGTTCGTAATCAATCTGCTGCGAGAATGATGGCCAGGGGATAATGGCGTCGTGACCAATGAAGCCTGTCGTCGCACCTTTGTAATACACCGGCATTTCAAACCACGGAGCGGGGATTTCTTCATTTCGTTTGGCGAAGCCGGTTTTTACGTGCCTCTCGTGAATGAAGAAATCGCGGTAAGTGGCGACTTCATCAATCGGTGGAGCAAGCTGGGAATCTCGCGCGTCGCGAATATCAAAAGCGAGGTCGGCGCCCGTCTGCGTTTTGAGAGTTCCTTCGTGTGTAAGCTGTAAATAGATCCCAACAACTTTTTGCAGATGCTCAATCGGATGATCGACCATTCTTAAAAATGCCGCCAGTGACGGAGGCATGTGGTGAGCAGCTCGAGATGTCGGATCATAAAAACCCTGCTGTTCGAAGTGCGCTTGAATCACAAAGTTAGGATCGACGATGAGAGTGTCACTGATGAAGATCCCAAGACGTTTCACACTGCCTTGTGGGCCAGGGCGAAGGTAGGTGCAAATTTTCATTTGGTCGGTCTCCCGTATTTCGCATTGTAGGCCGGCAAAATTTCTTCCATGACTTCAAAGAAATGATTCATTTCATCGCGAGTGCCAAGACTCACACGCACATGATCGGGCATGAGGTTGGCACGTAGGGGACGGATGATGACGCCCTTATCAAGCAGGCCGTTAAAAAGAGCGAGGCTGGCTTCCTCACTACCTGTTTTGAAAGTGACGAAGTTACAAACGGAATGAATCGGCTTGAAATCATGACGAGTGAGGAAGTCCCACAGGTCTTGAAAGCGCTCGCGGTTATTATGAAGCGTGCGATCCAAGTGGGGGCGATCTGAGAGCGCACCGAAGGCACCTTTCTGAGCGACCAAGCTTGGTTCAAACGGAAGTTTTACTTTATGAAGGGCACCGATCAAGGTCTCGTGGCCGAAGCCGTAACCCACACGTACACCGGAGAGCCCGTAGGCCTTTGAGAATGTACGGAGAGTCACGACGTTGTCGTAGCGGTAGTCCATGGAGTTCGGATAATCGGGCCACTCTTTAGCAAACTCGAAGTAGGCCTCATCTAAGATCACAATGGTGTGAGGAGAAACATGCTTCATCAAAGCATCGAATTCTGACTTGGTAATGTAGGTTCCCGTTGGGTTATCTGGATTGGCGAGATAGACGATCTTAGTGTCTGGCGTGATTTTTTTCGCCATGGCCTCAATGTCGTATTTGTAATCTGACTTGCGCGGTACTTCGATGAGTTTGGCGCCCACAGATTTTGCGAGAATCAAGAAGCCGATGAAGGTGTTCGAAGCCGTCACCACTTCATCGCCCTCTTGGAGGAAGGCGCGACAAATGTAGCCCATGATGCCTTCAGAGCCATTGCCGAGCACAATGTTCTCGGGCTTTAAGCGGTAAAGTTCACAGAGCGATTTCTTGAGCTGGTAGGCGGACATGTCCGGATAACGATGCACATCCCACAGAACGTTGGTCATTTCACGAATCGCCATAGGCGATGGGCCCAGGGGGTTTTCGTTGCTGGCGAGTTTGGAGATGCGCGTAAGATTCTTCTCACGGGCGAGTTCATCAATGGGTTTACCCGCTTGATAGGTCTCTAAACGCTCAATATAGTCCGGAACTAGCTTTTTCTGCATGGTGTCCTCGTGTGCGGTCTTTGCCCTTTCGTGAAGGAAAAACTACCATACCGGGGTCAACCGAACAAATGAGGAACTATGGGATTACTGACTGGGAAGAAAGCACTGATTTTGGGCGTCGCGAATGATCGCTCGATTGCCTGGGGCATTGCGAAAGCCCTCAAGGCGCAAGGCGCGTCGATTGCTCTCACATACATGAACGATGCGATTCATAAGCGCGTAGAACCCCTCTCACAAGAATTGGGTGC
>JBEIPE010000432.1:0-1957 GCA_040377215.1 Halobacteriovoraceae bacterium | reverse complement strand
CTTCACGCAATAAATGCACCATCGGAAAGGCGAGAATCCTTTCTTGCAGCGGGGCCGGCATTTTGATCGCGATATTCAGCCGATCAGGAGCAACTAGGGTTGGCGTTTGGTCCATAAAACCGTGTAGTAGCTGGTGGCCAGCGCTGGCACCAGAACGTTAATAAGTGGAACTGAGACCAAGAGCAAAAACATCGCTCCAGAAAACACATTCACAAAGAAATTGCCCAGCACATCTTTAAAACAAGCACCGGCACTGAGGTCATGGCGCGACCAAGAATAATCCAGGAACTGCGATGACATAATGAGAGTAAGGAGGAGCAAGGCCAGCGGAAACAATACAGGGAAGAAATTCAGGCCCATCGCAAGAATTGTAGCGATGATGATGACCGTAAGCTTTTTGAATTCGTTAAAGATGGTACGACCAAAACCGGCCACCACGTCTTTGATTCCTTGTGATTTATTGTTCGTGGGAACTTGGCCACGGATTTTCTTTTCAATGCGCGAGCTGATCACGCTATTGAACGGTGCCGACAAAATCCCAATCATCAAAACAAACGTCCAAGACACCAACATGAAAAGCAAGAACGCCATCAAGCCACTCACGAAGTAGTACATGAACATATTGGCGTTCTGGCTGAGAATGTACTTATTGATGACCACTTTAGTGAGGGCCATGCCATTCTCAAGAGCGTAGGTTCCCGCGACGATGTAAATCACAACGGCCAAGATCCCAGGGATTAGAAATAGAATGAAATTGACCGGATCTTTAAACAAATGGCGAAAAGCTTCGGGGATGGCTGCGACCATGTCTTTCATGGGTTTTTTCCTAGTTGGTAATTTTTAAAACGAAAATCATACATCGGAGCAAAGGGAGTGAGATCTGCTGGATTCACTGGTATCGCATCCACCAGCGCCTCAAACTTCTCCCACTCAAGTTTCTCGAGCAAAAGCGGTGTCACAACATGCAAGTCGCGCACACGCTTGAACTTTTCACGGGACTTATTAATCATCCCCGTGGCGCCAATGATTTTGCCGTCACGATAATGAATCATACTGGCCGCCACTTGAATCACGGCCCAGTAAACATTGCGAGTGGGGTCTTGCCGATCTTCTAACCACACGTGCTCAAGCTCTTCATGGCATTCCCAATACTGCTGCTTATTAAAGCACTCAAGGCCTGATTGCATTTTTTCTAAATGCTCCAGACCAAAAGACATTAGAAGCCGCCGAGAATTGAAAGACCTGAGTCAACGTACAGCACTTGGCCCGTCACACCACCAGACAAACTGGTCGTGAGATAAACCGCAGCCCCTGCCACGTCGTCTTGGCTCACGCCTTCTTTCATCGGTGCAATTTCTTCCACCTGAGAAAGGAGCGAGCGGAAGCCGGAAATGCCTGAAGCGGCCAGCGTCTTAATCGGGCCAGCAGAAATACAGTTCACTTTAATTTTACGAGGACCAAGGTCATAAGCGAGGTAGCGAGTTGAGGCCTCGAGAGCCGCTTTCGCCACACCCATGACGTTGTAGTTCTTAATTACTTTTTGTGAGCCGTAGTAGGTCATCGCTACAACAGAACCGCCATCATTCATGATCGGTTCGAGATGTTGGCACAGGCCCACGAGGGAGTAAGCCGAGATATCACAGGCCATCAAGAAACCTTTGCGTGAAGTTTGCAAGAAAGGCTTCGAGAGATCGTCTTTGTCAGCGAAGGCCAATGAGTGAATGAGAATATCGAAGTTGCCCCATTTTTCTTCCACGGTCTTTTTCAAAGCCGGATAGTGATCATCGTTAGAAACATCCATGAGAGCGATGAAGTCTGCACCCAATTCTTGTGAGAGGGGTTCTACGCGCTTATGAATCGCATCGTTCATGTATGTGAGAGCAATCGACGCGCCTTGCGCCTTGAGGGCTTTCGCAATGCCCCAGGCAATCGAGCGATCATTCGCGACGCCCAAAAT
>JBEIPE010000121.1:0-8183 GCA_040377215.1 Halobacteriovoraceae bacterium | reverse complement strand
TTTTGGTATCCCGGTTCAGTCAAAAAAATCATGGTGCAACGGATGCCCACGGCACAGAAGCGTGCACTTGCGCTCATTCGTCCTTTCTTGAAACTTCCGCAAGAAGGTGAGGAGTTGCGCTGTCTCTATTTGACCATGCTGGATAAGAGAGTCGGACTCTCGGAGAAAGAATGGCTCTTAGGAGTGCGGCAAATGCTTAAAATCGGGCTACGTCTCGCCCGCGAACGTGGCTTTCATTGCGTGAGTCTTGCGGAATACGAAGAGGCCCCATTTAAAATGGCCTTAAGGCCTTACTTCGCTCTGAAAACTGACCTAGAATTGTACTTTGTTGATCCAGCTAGAAACCCGGTAGGCGACTTCTCAACAGAGTCTCCTGGCTTTGAAATGGGATTGGTGTAGTTATGCAGGCTGTACAAAATACCATGGCGCAGATTCCTGTTCTGGGCGCCTTGTTCAGAATCAAAGATCCTCGCTGGATGGTGCTCGCCTGCTTAGGTGGCTATGTCATTTTAGGTTTCACCCTCTTGGGCTTCAATCGTACTCCGCTGCAGGCCATGGTCACCACTCTCTGCTGCATTGGTATGGACGCCGTTCTTCATCGCTACTTTAAAGGAAACTGGATTTTTCCACTTTCGGCGTTGATCACGTCTTGTTCGCTTTCTATCTTGCTCAACTACAGCCATGACTACTGGATTCTGTTAGCGCCGGTGTATTTCGCCATCGCGACGAAGTATATTTTCACCTTCAATGGCCGCCATAATTACAATCCTGCACAAGTGGCCGTGACGCTGTGTCTTTTCTTTTGTGGCTCTGTTATCACCGCAGCTCCTGCTTACCAATGGTACGGCCTTGAGAGCATCAGCGTGCTGGTGGTGTTCTTAGGATTGATGTTTGTTCTTCCGCAGGTCAATCGACTCCCACTGGTTCTCACATTCTTGATTTGCTACACCATCCAAACTCTCTTCCGTGCTTGGTTGATGCAGCACCATCTGCCCTTCCAAACCTTGTTCCTGGGATCGATCACTTCACCGGCGTTCTTCCTCTTTACGTTCTTTATGATCACCGACCCGGCGACCTCTCCTAACAGCACTCGGGATCAGATCAAGGCCGGCATCATTCTCGCCGTGTTGGATTTGATCTTTCATATTTTTCAAAGCTACTACACGTTCTTCTACGCAGGCTTTACCTTGCAGACCTGGAAGCTTTGTAAAAACCATTTCCTGGCCATGCGTGCGCAGGGAAATCCCTTGGTCTATCTCCGCCAGCGTTTTTGGGAATCAGGTTACTGGAAACGTCCGCTGATGTTAGGTGGCGCCTTGGTTGCTGGATTGTTGTTCTATCGTCACGTGCTGCATCCTGTTTTGCCGACCCAGAATCTTCCCTTTAAATTCGCACAACTTCCTGTGAGTCATACCGGTCTTGAGTCTGACTACGGTGATTCTCTCTATCGCACAGACAAGCGCCTGCATCACATCATCAAGTGGGTGCTCTCCGTGGGTGATTCTGTGGCGACAGGTGATTTTGATAACGATGGTAAGATCGATGTCTTCCTCAGCAATCCTCTTAAGAAAGATGGGCAGCGCGCAGCTTTGTACCGCAACTTAGGTGAATTCAAGTTCGAACGTGTGGAGCTTCCCTTCGGTGATCGTTTCGTGCACGTAGAAAAGAACGGCCTGCCCTCAAATGGTCTGTTCGTAGACTACGACAATGATGGCGATCAAGACCTCTTTGTCATGGTGGCCTTTGGTCATCCCTTAATGTTGCAGAATCAGTTGTCACAAACCGGCACAGCGAATTTTAAAGATGTCAGTGTCGAGATTGGTATTGCTGACTATGTGAACGGCTTGGCCGCGACTTTTGCGGACCTTGATCGTGACGGCAAATTGGATTTAGTTGTGGGCCATGTCTGGCCACGTTATTTGCCAGACTATCCTGCTGATAAACCACAATTGCTTAACGCCTTCAATTTGCCACAGCCAGAATATGACGGTGATATTCGCATGTTCAACTTCATGCACTCGTCTTGGCATATGTCCGATAACGGCGGCATGAATGAGATCTACCGCCAGACAGCGGAAGGGAAATTCGAACGACTCGACTCTAAAAAGATCGGCATTCCTGAAACCTATTGGACATTGGCGATCGGCACCGCTGATATTGATCAAGACGGCTGGATTGATCTCTATATGGCCAATGACTTCGGCCCGGATAATTTCTATTTGAACCAGAAAGACTTCACCTTTAAAAAAGTGGAAGGGGACTTCTTCGGCAGCCTCGGTCGCGATACCTACAAGGGCATGAACGCTTCCATTGAAGATGTGAACCGTGATGGCTTTCAAGATATCTACATCTCGAACGTGCACCATGAACTCCAAGCGGAAGGCAGTTTGTTCTGGTTCTTTGGCAAAGACAAAACGGGCAAACTGACTTTTGAAGATCGCGCCACGAAGCTGGGTGCTCTCAACGAGGATCGTTTCGGTTGGGGAGCGTCGTTTGCTGATTTTAACAATGATGGCTGGATGGATATCGTGCAGGCCAACGGCATGGTGGATGACCGTCCCGACAAAAAATTTGAGAGCTGCAAAGACTACTGGTACACCAACGAGAAGATTGCCCGTTCGCCTCCTGAGATTCACCGCTACATTCAGTACTGGGGTGACATTCGTGGCTACTGCATTTACCCCAACGAGAAAAAGAAGTTCTATCTGAATTCTGGCCGCACAGATAAGCAGATGTACAACGACGTCGCCGATTCGGTGGGTCTTGGCCAGGGTGAAAACACGCGGGGAATTGCGGCGGCCGATTTTGATAACGACGGTTTGATGGACATGATGGTCACGAGCATTCACGGACCACTGCAGGTTTTCCGCAACGACTGGATTGAAGGGGAGAAACCTCACTGGCTCGGCCTTGATCTGGCTTCACGCGCCCCGGACTGCAATCGCATGGCCTTGGGAACAACTCTAGCCGTGACATGGACCGAAGGTGGCAAGAAGCAAACACAGTACAAAGAGCTCAAACTTGCGAATGGTTTTAGTGCCCAGAACGAAGCGCGTGCGCATTTCGGACTTGGCACTGACGTCGCAGGCCCTGTGGAAGTGGAAATCAACTGGTGTCAAAAATACCGTCAACGCGTGACGTTTGAAGAAATTGACCGTTACGTAAGGATCACGCTCGATGGCGCGGCTTCGATTTAGTATTCATCGCATCGTCGATGTAGCGCTCCCGCAGCGACAAGAGATGTTTGAGATCTTCAAGCAGTACTACGACTTGCCGGAGCCGGAGTCTTTCTTCCGTGATTTTGCCGATAAAGATGACGTGATTGTTTTACGTGACAAGAAGACCCAGGCGATCAAAGGTTTCTCCACACAAAAGAAGCTGACACATGTGATTGATGGCAAAACCTACCATGGTCTCTTTAGTGGAGACACCATCATTGATAAAGAGTACTGGGGTGATAACACTCTTGGACTCGGATTTATTTGGTATCTGTTTGGTTTGTGCGAATGGAAGTTTAGCAAAAAGGTCTACTGGCATCTGATCTCTAAGGGCTACAAGACCTATCTTCTCATGGCGAACAATTTTGATCGTTCGTACCCACGTTATGACAAAGAAACGCCGCCCTTCTTTCAGACGCTCTCTGACGACTTTGCCCGCCAGCTCTATCCGAAGGCCTACAACAAAGAGCGCGGCCTCTTGCTCTTCGACGGTCCTCACGAGCATCTCAAAACGAATATCGCACCGATCACAGAAGAGCTGAAGTCACGTTTTCCGCATGTGCGTTACTTCTCCGAACGCAATCCCAACTGGCATGTGGGCGATGAGCTGGTTTGTGTTGCAGAGTTTGACCTGATGGTGGGTCTCGCTTTCGCGAAGAAAGTCTTTTTTAAAGGTTTCAAGCGTCTTTTCTTTCCGAAGCCGCGCACTTCGCGCTAATCTCCCTTTGAGTTCAGGTGAAGTCCGGTGAGTCTAACGATGATTCCGGCGCTGTCCCGCAACGGTTAAAGCCCGATCCCTTGAGCTCCTCGTAAATTTCCCGTGGAGGACCTCATGTGGCTTTGGCTTCTTTTCCTTTCCCCATACTCATTCGCTCAAGACGTGCTCGCGCCCATAGAAGTGCGTGCGGCAGCGGGGCCTTTGCTCCAGCACACGTCTTCTCCTATTTGGCGTGCCACTGAAGAAGAGCTACAGGATTCCTCCCAATTACAAGACACGCTCAACCGTGCACCCGGTGTCATGTTCACGCAAAGTGGTGGCATTGGTGGCGTAGGTTCTTTTTATGCCCGCGGCAGTGAATCACGTCATATCGTTGTGCTCACAGACGGCATGCGCCTCAATGATCCATCCAACACAGGCCGCAACTTTGATTCGGCATTCTTGTATGCGCCGTTCTTCCAAAATCTTTTGTTTCTGCGCGGCCCAGCTCCTGCACTTTATGGCGGAGATGCGACCGGCGGTGTGGTGGAACTCGTTCCTCGCCGAGGTGCAAGTACGCCGCAGACTTTGATGAGTGTGACTGCTGGATCCTTTGATACGCTTCAAGGGCATGTTATGCAGGATTGGAAAACCGATCATCACCAAGGAACTGTCGGACTCGCGCATTTGCGCACGCGTGGATTTTCTCGTCTGAATCGTAAACGCCATGGCGCTAGTGAAGCCGATGGTGCAGAGACCACGCAGATCATGCAGGCCTCTAAACATGCCTGGAGTGAAACTCTCAATACGGAATTTCTGGTCTACGGTTTGACAGGCAGGGCCGAGCAAGACGACTTTGATAATAGCAATGCGGGGGTCGACACCAATGATGAAGACACCAACAATCGTCAACTCACAGTCTCGCAAAGCACCCGGGGTGAAAATTGGTGGCTCAAGACGGGGATCTTCACTCAGAAACGTGAGCTTACTGATGAAATATATCGTGGCGAAACGCGACTGGTGCAAACCGGACTGCGGCTAGAAAAAAAACGCTTTGAAGTTCTCGCAGGTCTTGAGGCCCAGCAAGAATGGCAAGGAAGCGAAGGCGTGCAAAAACAAAACGACCAGGCGGCGCTGTTTACTCTTGGCCGCTTGAAGTTTGAGAAATGGTCATACGAACTTGGCGCTCGTGGGGAAAACCATCAACGTTACGGTGGCTTTGCGGCGGCAGAATCCACTTTAAAATTTGAGCCCACAGAGGCGTGGACTCTTCATGCTAAAGGCGCGCGCGGTTATAAAACACCATCATTGTATCAGCTCTATGCCCCCGATAGTTTTGGGCCGCTGGGCAACAGTGAGCTCACTCCGGAAACCAACGTCACTATGGAGGCCGGCGCTGAATGGAAAAATGCTGGGCTCATTGGCATGGTGGCGTTCCAACAGGATTTTCAAAACCTCATCGATTACGACACCAATGAGGGCTACATCAATCGCGGTACACTCCGTGTGCAGGGTCTTGAGACCTATGTGATCTCACCGGAGCATTCTTGGGGACAGGTCAGTGTAACGTGGACGCAGTTGGATTTTTCAAATTACTCAAAAACGCCTTATCGTCGTCCGCCGTACTTGGGCACAGTGGGATGGATCGCGCGCTGGAACCGCTGGACCACAGAACTCAATCTGCGCGCCGTGGGCGGAAGAAAAGATGTGGAGAATACGAAGCTCGTCGCCTACGAACTGTTATCAGGTTCTGTTAAATGGGCACCGGATGATCGTCAGCAGTGGGCCCTGCGCTTAGGAAATATCACCGATCGCCAGTATGAAGATGTGTGGGGCTATGGAGTAGCGCCCATCAACGTCTCACTTGGCTGGACAGGAAGATATTAAGCTTCGCCTTTGATTTTGCGGGCCGCGAGCATACCAGCAGCAAAACTCGTCTCAAAACAGGGGTTGCCCCAGTTATCTTGATGAGCGAAGTGAATGCAGCCATCGATATCCGCATGAGCGCGCTCAAAGAGTCCGCTCTTCACGCCGTTTCTTTCAGCGACAGGAAGGGCGTGTCCGTAGCGAACTAGGCGCATACCTTCCACATCTCCCCATGAAAGCCCGAGATCAACGAGACTAGGCAAAAGTTTTTCCTGCACCCGTGCGTAGTACTTCTCGTAGAGATTCGGAACAAAGAGGTACTGCTGGGCCATATCGTACGGCAATGGGATGTAGAGAGTGAGAATGGTTTTCTCGGCCACATCTTTCATCGCCCAATCCGCAAAAGTGATATCAGCAAACACGCGGGTCTTGCTGTCTTCGTATTCACTTGTCGGCACTTTGCCGTGCAAGGCGAACACATCATAAGCAGGTGAGGGAATTTTCTTTTTCAAGAAAACGTTGGCGACCATATAAGCGCGGTAGCCCATGCCTTTCATCGCCGTGGTTTGATCAGTTGAGAGATCGCTGATGACATGTTTCAGCACCATCTTCGGAGAGGCGGCGACACATTTCTTCGCGCGGATACTTTCGAGCTGACCCTTTTCATTCTTAAAGCACACACGAACGCTGCCCCCTTCCGGTTTAATATCAACCGCGAAGGCCGGAGCGCGCATGGTCATTTTACGTTTTGAAAGCTGCTCGAACATCGCTTGCGCCATCATGCCGTTGCCACCCGGCAAAACCTGAATGCCATCCATGTCGCAGGTGATGAAGTTTAATGCTTGAGAGGCCGAAAGTTCTTCCCATGAAGCCGAGAATGAAGACCAGCAGTACTGGGTGAGATATTCGGCGACGTGGGGATGAATCACACCCAATTCACGCGACACCCATTCTTTAAATGAAATGTGATCGTTGGCATTGAAGATCGCACGTTCTTCATCCATGCCCGGGTACCACGGAATATCAGGATAAGAATTTTCGTAAACGTCCGCCATTTTCGCAGCGACACGTTCGAATTCTTCAGCGTGAGCAGGATCGGTCGCTCCTTGCCAGAAACCCTTCTTGAACTTGCCGTTCATGGTGATGACTTCATCTTCATGACTGTTGAGGCGGAACTTATTTATGATCTTGAGATCTTTCAAGAACACATCCACTTCACCATCTTCTTCCGGAAGCGTGATGTAAGCCGAGCCCTGAGAAGCGTAAGCATTATTGAAGCGTTGAGATTTGGCGTTACCACCCATGCGCGGATGACCATCGATCATCAACACTTTAATGTTGGCCGGGAGATGATAAGCGCTCACCATACCGGCGAGTCCACCACCGACGACGACAACATCGTACTCAGCGCTCACCGCAGGGATGCCGCCTTTCTTTTGAATAAAGCCGTCTTTATTCCAGAAAATTTCGTGGGCTTCATCATGAGTGTCACCCTCGATCTCATTTGAACCACGGAAACCATCCAGCGTTTGCAGCGGGGACATGGCGTCCATGAGCATGGCCGAAGCGACATAAGGTGTCGCTGCGTTGAGCCATTTTGGAGAGAGAAGGAGGGCACTGGTTGAGAGTGTACCGAGGAAGAATTCGCGTCTATTCATAGAGTGTTTGATATGCCAAACACCCGTTATTCGTCAATGAACTATTTTGTCGCCCTTCTCATCGAAGCAGCATGATCCTGGATGATCTTCCATCTCTTCGGCGAGGCTTTCTTGGAAGGCCTCCATGGGTGCGCCTTCAATCCCAAGTGAAGAAGCGAGACTTTGATTCACACTCGGCATATCGACTTTCACTTCTAGGCCCATGGCCTCAAAGCCAGCGGCCGCTTCATAGGCGCGATCAGCATCCACAATCGGACACTCGAACAACACCTGGCCAGAACCGAGATCAAGCACGCGTACTTTTAGACTCATGAGAGCTATGTTAAAACTCACTGCAAGGAATAGTCTATGTTCGTTTTTTTGATCGACTCCAACCCCATGATTACAGATTGGCTGCAGCGCCAAGCGAAGGCGCGCGGGGACCAATTCTACGCTTTAGCGACACTCGCTGAGGCCGCATACTTCATTCATGACATGAAACCGGATGTGCTGGTCTTGGATGGAAAGACGGTGCAGAGAGATCATGAGAATTTTCTAGCGGCCCTCAATGAATATTCGGAGATTAAGACAATTCCTACTTTAGGATTGGGCGAATCGCTGCCAGAATGGACGGGAGTATTAAATCTCAAAGGTCATATCAAGAAACCACTCGACCCTTCGCGCTTTCATGCGCAAGTTGAGCAGTTGTTGAAAGGGCAGGAGTAGGCATGTCTTTCGAAAAACGCGATATGTGGATCATCGGAG
>JBEIPE010000064.1:0-11186 GCA_040377215.1 Halobacteriovoraceae bacterium | reverse complement strand
GCGCCGATTCCTTCGAGCTTTCCTGACATGTCGATATCGAAGTCTTCCTTCTCTTCCGGCACGAGGTAGTTCGTATGGGGATCGTAAACGCGCGCAATGGCGTTGTAGAATTTATCTAACTTGTCACTGCTCTTCTCTTCACGCAAACGCTGAAGAATCTTCTTGAAGCTCTCCGCTGTTTTCGCACGGGCTTTCGCTTCGAGTGCAACATCTGTCAACTTGGAGAGGTCCTCACCATCAGCCGAGCTTTTCTTTTTCTTTTTGCCTGTTTTCTTCGCTTCTTCTGCTTTCTTCGCAGGGTCTTGATCGCGCTCTTCTTTCAAATCAGCGAGGCGGCCCATGACATCATACTTAAGTGAGCGCTCCCAGAGGGCGCGCATTTCTTTCTCATCCTTAGAGAACTTACGTTTCTCAGGATCAGTCTCAAGTGACTCTTTCTTTTTGTAGTCGAGCGGCTTGGCCAAAATCTCTGTGATCCACCCTTCGACTTGTGGCAAACGCTTGTTAATCAACTTTGACGTGGCTTCCAGAATTGTGAGGCGACCACTCACCAACTCATCATCCATTCTGTCAGCGTAAACGCTGAGAGCTTTTACATCGGCTTCAGTGAAGAACTGCTTACCGTAATCTACGCGCTCCAAGTAAAGCTTGAAGGCTTCCTTTGAAAGATCGTCATTCACTGTTTTGTTAGCGAGATGCAAATTCTCGAGAGCGCCTTTGAGAATATTTCCCAACACCATTTCACGGGTGTAGTTCGGATTTTTGTTAGTGAGAGTACCTACCGTACTTTTTTCTTCCCGCTCGCTTGAGAAAAGACCCTGGGCCAAAACCGCAGGAGAAAGTGTGAGCAAGAATAACAGGGGGAGAAATTTCATAGGTCCTCATGGAGAAGTAAGATAATTCGATCTATTGTCCCTCTCGCAAGAGAGCGGTGCAAGGAGAAATCGGGCCGTGTGAGATTTGCCTTAAGGGCGAGCGATCTTCTTCATCTCTTTGAACAAAGGAAGGATTGCTTGATTTTTTTGCTCATTCTTAGGGCAGGCGCGTTGATCTTCTCCGCGTAGCACTAATTTCCAGTCTGCATCACAGCCTTTTGGGTCGGCCGGCAACTCATACTGCACTTGGAGAAAGATGGCCGAGAAGCGTTGATCGAGCTGCTCCGCTTGGCCACGGCCAATTTTGTTTTTATGCGACCCGTCTTCATCGGTATAAACTAAAAAGTAATCGCCGGCCGAGGTGCGCTCAAGCTCTACTTTTTCTTCATCATCGACTTGCTCAAGCAGAAGCAACGGCTTGCCGCCACGCAGATCGTTGTTGCTCTCAGGCTGCTCTTGCTCGAAAGCAAACGCCGATCCCACAACTAAACTCAACAAGCACGGAAGAATGATTCGCACGGTGGCCTCCAGGTGCGTTTATTATCACTGGTTTTTCTTTGCTTTTCCAGGACATCCTCAGGCAACCTAGTTTTCCATGGACAGCTACAAACTTGCCCGCGCCGCCCTCTTTCGCCTTCCACCCGAGACGGCCCACGATCTCACACTCAAACTTTCGGCAACTCTCCCGCAATTGGCCGCTCCATGGCAGCGACCGAGTGACCCAAGACTCGTTTGCTCAGTGGGAAAAACTGACTGGAAGACTCCAATCGGTCTGGCCGCTGGCCTCGACAAAAATGCCGTGGCCTTGGAATTCTTTCATCGACTCGGCTTTGGCTCGATGGAGTGCGGCACAATCACACTGCGTCCTCAGCAGGGCAACCCTCTCCCTCGCATGTTCCGCTACCCAGAAGAATTATCACTGCGCAACTCCATGGGCTTTCCCAATTTGGGAATGGAAGCTTGCGCCAGCAAACTACGTACTCGCCCCACAGGATTTCCCGTCGGAGTGAATATCGGCAAATCCAAAGAAGCGACACCATCGCAAGCCTTGGAAGAGTACGGCACGCTTTATGAGAAACTCGCCCCACTCGCTGACTGGGTCGTGGTGAACATCTCTTCCCCCAACACACCAGGCCTGCGTGACTTGCAGCAAGAAGGCTGGCTGAAAGATCTCTTCGCTATCCTTACTCCTTTGCGTCAAAAGCACGGCAAAGAAATTTTTGTAAAACTCGCACCCGATTTGGATGACCAAGTGCTGCGCGATCTCACCACCACACTCGCTGATCTCGGCGCAGACGGTCTCGTCGCCACCAACACCACTCATATTCCAGAACGTGGAGTGGGCGGCGTCTCAGGGCGACTGCTGCGTGTGAAGGGCCATCAAAAACGTCGCGTGGTTTTGGAAATCGCACGTGATCGCAAGCTTCCTCTCGTCGGTGTGGGTGGTTTTGAAGACATGAACGATGTGATGGCGTGGTGGGCAGCAGGCGGCGATGCTTTGCAGGTCTACACCGCGTTTGTCTATCAAGGCCCGGCGTTGTTGCACCATCTTGAAGCCGGTATGCGCGGATTCATCACCCGCGCCAAACTTCCCGACATCAAAACATTCTTGAAGCTCTCACCGCTTGAACGCCAAAAACTTATCGGCGCCTTCGGACGTTAACCGCGGTACTCCGCTTTGCGATGAAGGTTCTGCTCCATGTGCTCAATCACCATGCTGGCGATGTCGAGCTCCGTCGTTCGCTCGATGCCTTGCAATCCCGGAGAAGAATTCACTTCAATAATGAGTGGCCCTTCTTTTGAACGCAGCAAATCTACGCCGGCAAACGAAAGTCCCAAGGCCTTCGCGGCCTTGATCGCCATCTCTTGCTCGGCCGCCGTCAGCTTCACTGGTTCCGCTGTACCACCCCGATGAAGATTGGCGCGGAACTCTCCTTCCTTCGCCACACGTTTCATACTCGCGACCACTTTATCGCCAATCACCAGCGCACGAATGTCACAGCCATTGGATTCTGGAATGAATTGCTGCACGAGAAAATGCGCGTCCATTTGCGCGAGTCCATCGATCACCGACTCCGCACCTTTGGAGGTATCTGCGAGAATGACACCTTTGCCTTGTGTGCCTTCGATGAGCTTGATCACGCACGGAGCTCCGCCCACCATCTCAATCAGCTTCGCCGACATTTTTGTCGAGTGAGCAAAGCCCGTAACCGGCAGGCCGATTCCTGAACGTGAGAGAATTTGCAAACAGCGAAGTTTGTCTCGAGAGCGAGTGATCGAAGTTGATTCGTTGAGTGAGTACGTTCCCATCATTTCAAACTGGCGAAGAATGGCCGTGCCGTAAAAAGTGACTGAAGCGCCGATGCGCGGGATGATGGCATCCACATCGTTCAAGGCTTCGTCACGGTAGTGCACCATCGGATTCGACGAGGTGATGTTCATGAAGCAACGAAGAGGATTGATGACTCGTACCAGATGACCGCGTTTGCGCGCGGCCTGGACGAGGCGATGAGTGGAATAGATCCGTGGGTTGCGTGAGAGGATGACGATTTTCATCCCCCCATTCTACCCACGGTTTATAAATCTACGAGCGAGTAATCTTTGTGGCTTCGTAGCCAGCTTCCTGCACCGCTTTCTTAATTTCAGAATCGCTCAACTCACCTTTCGTTTCGAAAGTGGCTTTCTTCGCAGCAGCATCCACTTTAACGTTGGTGCATTTGCCTGTTTTTGTGAGTTGTTCAGTGACTTTCCCTTCGCACATTCCACAAGTCATACCCTTGATATCGACGTTCACTTTGGCAGCGAACACGCTGAAAGACATCAAAGCTGCGATCGTGAAAACAAGTACTTTACTCATAGTTTCTCCATAAATTTTGTTGTAGATGAGAATCATTATCATTTCGCTGGACGGATACAAGGCACCCTCTTTATATACTCGATAACTTATGAAAAAACAGTGGGACAAATGGGGCATCGTCCTCTCTACCGCCTGCATTATTCACTGCTTCGCCGTGGTGATTCTACCGTTGATGCTTCCGGCCATTGAAATTTTCGTTCACTCACCTTGGGTTCATCGCATCTTTGCCGTCTTGGTTATCACCACCACACCGCTGGCTTTCATACCTGGCTATCGCAGCCACGGCGTCAGACAGGTCCTGGGGATGGCCGTCTTAGGTCTCACAATGATTTTATCGGGAGTGTTTATCGATGGGCATGTTGCTGAATTAATCAGTCACAGCATCAGCATTATCGGATCACTCTTGCTCGTGACCGCGCACGTTTTCAATATTCGTTACTCGCGGAAGTTCAGACCCGTGAAGCATGTGCACTCGCACACCGAGAACTGCTGCAATCATTAGGGGTCGACTCCTCCGCATCCTACCGCCGTCGACATACCGTTCATCCTGAACATAAAAAAAAAGCCACCCGAAGGTGGCTCTTTTTGAAATCATTTCTTTCCGTATTTCTTCTTGAAGCGATCCACGCGCCCTTCTGTATCCATAACCTTTTGAGTGCCGGTGTAGAAAGGGTGAGATGCTGAAGAGATATCAACTTTGAACAAAGGATACTCTTTGCCTTCAAATGTCGTCTTATCAGTAGTTTTTACTGTTGAACGAGTGAGAACTTCGAAATCCGAAGATACGTCTTTGAAAACGACTTCGCGATAATTTGGGTGAATGTCTTTTTTCATAGTCTGATCCTTATTACAGAAAATGGTGTCATGGGAAATTAGGCGTCTGGACGGGGAATGTCAAACAATCCCCGCCCTTAACGCATAGAGCTATTTTTTATTGGAAGCTAAAACGATTGAAGCAATGTCCGCTTCAGTCATGGCCGCGATGACTTTGAGGTCGCGTTTGTCCTCAGGCAAGGTCACGTTCTTGGTGCCGACCTTGATGTAGAGACCGTATTTACCTTCGTAAACGGCGGCTTTCTTCTTCAATTTGGCCACTAGACCGAAATCACGAACGAGTTTCGAGCCACGAGGGCCCTTCTTCTCTTCGGCCAAGATCTCAAGGGCACGCTTGAGTTCGACGGTATAAAGATCGTCTTCTTTCTTAAGAGAACGGAAGTTCCCGTCATGCATGATGTACGGCCCGAAGCGGCCATTGTTCGCGAGAACTGGCTTCTTGGTTTCAGGATGAATGCCCAACTCACGAGGGAGAGAAAGCAACTTCATCGCTGCTTCCATATCAATCGTTTTAGGATCCACACCCTTCGGAAGGGAGGCACGACGTGGTGGAGGTGCATCCTTGTCTTCAGACTTCTCACCCAACTGCAAGTAAGCGCCGTAGCGACCGACCAAGCAGTAGATATTCATTTTTGATTTTGGATCTTTGCCAATGGGAGTCGGACCGTTCTTCGATTGGGCGAGAAGCTCCGTGATCTGCTCCGGACGAAGATCCGCAGGTGCGATGTCTTCAGGAATGGAAGCGTGTACTTCTTCGTCTTTACCGTTGATCTGAACAACGTAAGGTCCGAAGCGACCCACTTTAATATCAAGAATCTCGCCATCTTTTTCAATATGGATGGTGCGTGACTCATCGGGCTTGATCTTCTTGTCTTGCTCTTCAACTTTCTTCGCAAGACCCGCTTTGCCGTTATAGAACTTATCAAGATACTTGATCCAGTCCTGCTGACCGTAGGCGATTTTATCCAGCGACTCTTCCATCTCAGATGTGAAGCTGTACTCAAGCAAATGTTCAAAGTGAGTTTGCAAAAGCTGAATCACGGCCATGCCGGTGAAAGATGGAATGAGTGCGTTGGCTTCTTTTCTCACGTAGCCACGATCGAGAATCGTCCCGATGATAGAAGCGTACGTCGACGGACGGCCTACGCCTTCTTTTTCGAGATTCTGAACGAGCGAAGCTTCCGTGAAGCGCGCCGGTGGTTTTGTTTCGTGGGACTCTGGAGTCACGGTCACAGGCTTAATTTTGTCGCCCTTCTTGAGCTGAGGCAAAATCAATTCTTTATCCTCGAGTGCTGCTTCCGGATCATCACTGCCTTCAACGTAAACGCGCAGGAAACCAGGGAACAAGATGCGCGTGCCTGACGTCGTGAACTCACCGTCGCCGGCTTCGACTTTAATCGTGACGCTGGCTTTCTCTGCTTCTTTCATCTGAGTCGCCATGGTGCGCTTCCAGATCAATTCGTAGAGCTGCTTTTCACGGCCAGTCAGTCCGGTTTTATCCGGGTGCATGAACTCAGCACCGGCCGGACGAATCGCTTCGTGGGCCTCTTGTGCACCTTTGTTTTTTGACGAGTACTGACGAGCCTCTGGATTCAGATACTCTTTGCCGTAAAGATCCACCACCATCTCGCGGGCAGCTTTGATCGCTTCCGCTGATAAGTTGGGAGAATCGGTACGCATATAAGTAATCAAACCTTCTTCATACAAACGCTGGGCCGTGCGCATGGTGTCTTTCGATGACATGCCGAGCTTCCGGTTACCTTCCATCTGCAAAGTAGAAGTGATGAAAGGAGCCGCTGGATTTGAAGAGAATTTCTTTTCTTCCACACTCGTAACAGTCCACTCCACTTTAGCAAGATCAGCCGCAAGCTTCGTGGCCTGCTTCTCATCGAGCAGAGTGACTTTTTTGGCGTCGATCAATTTACCTGTGAGACCATCGAAGTCTTTACCGCCAGCAAGACGAAGACCTTTGAGGCTTGCGAGACGCATGTCCATCATGTCTTTCTTCGAATTAACCGGATGTGCTGTCGCCTTAACGTCCCAGTAGCTTGAACGCTTGAAACGCATGCGTTCGCGTTCGCGCTCGCAGATCATTTTCAAACCTGTCGACTGAACGCGTCCGGCAGAAAGACCGTAAGCGATTTTCTTCCATATTAAAGGAGAGAGCGTGTAGCCATAAAGACGATCGAGAATCCGGCGTGCCTCTTGTGCACGAACCAAGTTCTCATCGACATCACGGCAATCTTGCAGAGCTTTAGTAATCGCGGTCTTGGTGATCTCGTGGAACACCATGCGCTTCACTGGGACTTTAGGCTTCAAGAGCTGCAGCAAGTGCCACGAAATGGATTCCCCTTCTCTATCTTCGTCGGTCGCGAGATAGACGATGGAGACGCCCTTCATTTTCTCTTTGAGTTCGCGGATGATTTTCGATTTGTCTTTGGGAACGATATATAAAGGAGAGAAGTCTTCTTTAACGTTAACGCCAAGCTTGGCCCACTCTTCTTTTTTCAACGCAGCCGGAATATCAGATGCTGATTGAGGCAAATCACGGACATGGCCCATGCTGGCTTCGATAATATAGTTCTTCGGCAAAAACTTTCGAATGGTTTTTGCCTTAGTCGGAGACTCAACTATTACAAGATATGTTTTTTCCATGCACTTCCGGAAACGGCATTTGTTTATCAATGAATAAGGGGGGCCGGGATTTACGTCAAGCAATAAAAAATCTTCCGACACTATTCGTTTAGACGCGCCCATTACCCGAGTATCTCGCTTGCAACTCAACGTGCTCTCAGAAAGTCCGATAAGTTGCTATGCGTTTGTTAGGTTTATGGTTCGCATTCATGCTCTATCTTTGGTCGGCTTCACAGCCACCACTCTCCGCGCGTGCTCCCGCATCAACACCACTAACGAAGGGTTACAACATCGCGTGGTGGGAAGTGAACTACGGACATCAGTGGAATGATGGAAGTTTCTCAGAAAAAAAAGTACGCGAGATTCTTGATCTTGCCTCACAGGGTCACGCCAAGATTGTGCGCGTTTGGCTTTTTGAAGATAGCAACCAATGGCAGTTTGAACACGATGAGCTCGGAACACCCATCAAACTTCGCAAAGAGTTTATCCCCAACGTTCTCTACTTTCTAAAAGAATGTGAGAAACGCGGCATTAAGGCCAACCTGACTTTGTTTGATGGAAACTCATTTCCCATCGAACGACTTCCCTCTGGTGAGCAGCGCGCTTGGTGGTGGAACGTTCTCAATAATCAGTACGGCCATGGTGACTGGTTCCATAAAGTTGTAGTCAATCCTCTCTTTGAAGCCATCGCTGATGAAGATCTCATCAGCACGGTCGCGCAAGTGGAGTTAATGAATGAGATCGACGGTGCTGTGAAGAGTGGCATCTTTGCTCGCGACTGGACAACTGTCCGCTCGTTTGTTTGCAGCTGGCAAAAACGACTTAAACCTTTTGGCATCTCTTATGGTGTCTCCGTCGGTCACCAAGGTTCGGTCAGCCACATCGTCGACAACGATCTACCTGCAGAATGCACGGACTACCTCGACCTCCACGTTTATAACGACAACGGCACCATCCCCATGTGTAATTGGTTCCAGAAAAAAGCAGCGCAGGGTCGCCGCTTTCAGCTTGGCGAGTTCGGACAGAGAAGTGGCTCCTATGATGATGAAGCCCAAAAGAAACTCACGTTCAATTTTCTCAGCAGCGCTGCTGAGTGCGGTTTTGAAAGTGCTCTGGCCTGGCGTCTTGAAGATATCCGTCCAGGTCACAACAAAGAAGCACGCTATTCTTACACGGCCTATGGTGAACCACGTCCCGCTTGGTACGTCTTAAGGGATTATCCAGGTCAGTTCCCATGACGGAAAAAGTCCATTACTTCGTCGTCTCAAAACGAGCCGGGTTTCGCGAACTCACGCGCTTCATTCTCGAATGGCAGTATGACTGCGTGGTCACGACCAGCGATTCCGAGAGCGCGGCGTTGGAATACTTGCGCCAGATTGATATTTTCCCTCACATGATTGTCTATGACTATGAACCCGATGCCTTTTTGGTGGAAGACTTCATCGTCTATATTAAAGAGAGTCGCAAGCCTGTGCACTTTCTCGTGCTGGCCGAAAAAATCCATGGCCCAACAGGCGCCTACTTTGAGAGCTACCCCACTTTTCATCTCGTCAAAAAAGAGTTGATGTGGCCGAAGATTTTTGGTCTTACGCGTGAATCATTTAAAGGAATCGTCGCAGACAACACTGATCCGATGTGCCGGCTGCATATGGAAGGCCTCGATTCCATCAGTGGCATCGACAAGGATCTCTTCCTCAAACTTCCCTCCGGTAAGATGGTGCGGCTCTTTGCGAGTGGCAGTGCCAACGCTGCTGATCGCCAGAAGTATCGTGACAAAGGCGTGCAGTTCTTATGGTTGGAGAGGCCCACGTGTGACTGGATGGTGCAGCAGATCCAAACCCAGTTTCATATCTTCCTCTCCAACAAGAACTTCCAATTCATCATGCGCGGGCCAACGGCCAGCGCTGAAGAATCATTTGATCAGAAAATCATTCGTGTGTGCGACGAACTTCACCTCGATCCGGACTTTAAACGCGAGATCGAACTCGTGATGGAAAAGGTCATGGACACGGTTCAAAAAGACATCCGCCTCGGCAATGTCGTACGCATGATCCGTGAACATAATCCGGATGTAAGCTACTTCGCTAAAAACCTTCAGCTCACGAGTATCATCAGCTGCTTTCTAGCGAAAAAGATGGAATGGCACTCCAAGACGACTCTCGACAAGCTCGTCTACGCCGCCGTTCTTCACGACATCACGCTTGCGACGAAGCCTCACCTTCAGCGCATCAGCGGCCTCGGTGACTTTGAAGATGTCCGCGCGCAACTGAGTGAAGAAGAGCAAAAAGTCTATCTCTCGCACCCTCGTGATGCCGCACAACTGGTCAAATCACAGTTTCGTTTTGCGCCTCCCGAAACCGATGTCTTGGTGCTCCAGCATCATGAACTTCCGGAAGGCCGCGGCTTCCCTACTAAAATCCACGCCGAGAAACTTTCTCCTCTCACGCAGCTCTTCATCGTCACGCAAGATTTCGTGCGCTACGTGATGAACGAGCAGGATCCGTCTTTGGATATGTACTTTTTGCGAGCAGAAGCGCGCTTTGAGCAGAACGTCTTCCGAAGATTTATTCTTCTTTTGAAGAAATTTAAATCGAAAACATAAAAAAAGGGCCCCGAAGGGCCCTTTTAAATTAGCGGATAAACAACATGTCGTAGTACTTCGGCAGAGGCCAGTTGTCCTCAGGTACGAGTTCTTCGACGCGGTTACAGAGGTTGGCGATCTCAACCGACAACGGCATAAGCTCTTTAGCGACTTTATCGGCCACACCGTCTTCGTTCAACGAGTGGTGATACTTATCGTATGAGCTCATCAATGTTTCGATCTTGTCTGCCAACTGCTTCGTGACATCACCAAGCTTCTTCAGGATATCTGTCTCAACGCTGACGTCGCCGCCCGCGTCTTTCACTTTACGGATACCTTCCGAAAGCTCAGATTTGTAAGAGATCGCACAAGGCATGACTTGCTTATGCACCATGGCCGCGAGAGTGCGGAATTCGATTTCACGGCACTTGATGTAACGCTCGAGCATCACGTTCGCGCGAGTCTTGATTTCGCCTTCGCGGAAAACACCGGTCTTCGTGAGGAAGTTGATCTTTTTGCCGTCTTTGAACACGCTGATCGCTTCTGGAGTCGTACGGTTGTTGCTCAAACCGCGACGAGCGGCTTCGTGAACCCATTCTTCTGAGTAACCGTCGCCGTTAAATACAACCGCTTTCGCGTTGTTGTACCACTTCATTGTTACAGAGATCAAAGCTTCATCGATGCTCTTGCCAGCAGCAAGATCTTTTTCGATGAGCGCGTTGGTTTCAGAGAACACATCGGCGACCGCTGCGTTCAAGATTGAAAGCGGGTAAGCAATTGAGGCCGAAGAACCGCAAGCGCGGAATTCGAACTTGTTACCGGTAAACGCGAATGAAGAAGTACGGTTACGGTCGGTGTTGTCTTTGAACAAGTCAGCAAGCTGACGAGCACCGAGGTCCATGGCTTTCTTCATTTCTGGTGTGTACTTACCGCCACTGATCATCGAGTCCAAAATCTTTGTGAGTGTCTCACCCAAGAAGACGGACATGATCGAAGGAGGGGCTTCGTTGGCACCCAAGCGATGGTCGTTACCATGGCTAGCAATACCCATGCGGATCACGTCAGCGTGACGGAAGAACGCTTCAACCACCGTCGCCACAACAGCGAGGAAGCGGTAGTTTTCATGTGGGTTGTGGGTTGGCTCAAGAAGGTTCAAACCCGTGTCTGTCGCGATTGACCAGTTCAAGTGTTTACCTGAACCGTTCACGCCTGCGAATGGCTTCTCATGCAACAAGCAAACGAAGTCATGCTTCAAAGCTACGGTACGAAGTACAGTCATGACCATTTGGTTGCTGTCAGCAGCCGTGTTGGCGTCTTTGAAGATCGGCGCCAATTCGAATTGTCCTGGAGCTACTTCGTTGTGGCGAGTCTTCGCAGGGATACCCATTTTGTAGAGTTCGATTTC
>JBEIPE010000443.1:0-1831 GCA_040377215.1 Halobacteriovoraceae bacterium | reverse complement strand
TGATGCTCTTTCCAAAGAATTGTCGCGACACCCACATAGCCCCAAAACAGCATGAGAGCTCCCACACGCAAAGCATGAGTTGCACCCAGAAGACTGGAAAAGTTCCTAGCGGTGGCGTAGGTGTCATGGGGTTTGAGCTGAAAAATCTGAGTCGCGGCATAACTGCCACCCACGGTCAGAGTGAAAAGCCAGCTGATCATGTAAGTTCGTACACTCGGCTCAACGCCCGAGATGGTCGCGCCTAGGATAACACCGATCGCCCCGCAACCAGCAGCGTCCAGAAAGAGGTCCACTCCACCCACTTCTTTACCACGCCATTTTAATCCAGGAATTCGTCCCGAGTAGGCATAAGAAAAGATCAAAGCCAGTACGGAACACACAAAGGGATAGAAACCAAACGGATAAGCCAGAGCACAGCCCAGCAACATGCACACAATACCAAAATGTCCCAACCACTTCGGACGTGGAGGTGGATTATCTAAAAAATTAAGCGGGCCCGCATCACGGTCTACATGCGTATTTAAGGCACAGGTTCCACCGAAGAGCAGAACGCTATAAATGAGAAATAATATCGGCAGGTCCGTCATCCAGGCCGCTTTGTTCGGATTCAGGGCATAACCCGTAAGGACAAAGACAAAACTCGGAAGAAATGTCTTCGGTCGCATGTGGATGAGATACAAACGCCACTCTTTCATTTTTGTTCCTTCAAGAAATACTGACGTGCACGATAAAACTTTGATTCTTTACCAACCGTCATGCCCCGCTCTTTGATGAGCAGATCTTCCAGCTTATTCAGTAGCAAAGTGCCCATTTCTCTGGGGCGATACTTATTCTCTATCTCAAGTTCTTTGATAAGAAACTCGTCAGTGCCACCATTGGCGGAAATAAATCGCGCCTCATCCCATGAACCCTCCATCAACCAAACCCATCCCGGATTCTGTCGAAAGATTTTGGGCACCATGAGTTCATTTTTCTCGGAGTCTTTCAAAAACAATAGCGGCGTCACACGCTCATTGCGATCCAACAGAATGTGATAGCGTTGGCGATGGGAAAACCCGAGCACGACAGGAACAAGACCCTTCGTTTGAATTCCTCGACGGCGAAGTTCCTGAAACGGTGCCAGGCTTGAACTTTCTTTGCGCACCAACCACTGTGATAAGAGAGCACTGTCAACCGCACTCACCCCGCGTTGAGCCACGTATCTTTCAATGATGTCAGTGAGTGGAACATTCCCGATCATCTGTTCTTTAAGATTACGTTCTTCTTCTTCAATGCGAGCCGCACCGGGGGCTTCCATTTCTGACTTCAGCTGAATGACGTAAGCAGGAGGGAGTTCACCTTTGCGCACACGGCGAATGCGCAGACCGAGACCTGCCTTGATCAATGTTCCATCCGGCGAATCAAAATAGAGATCTTCGGCCAGATAAACATCATGTGGCCAAAAACGGAAATCTCCTAGGAAGAACGACTTTTGTTGCAACAGGTGCTCTGTGGGCACAACGTATTTACGCTGCTCTTCCACGCGGTTAGTAGCAGCAATGAGAGTGAGTAAACAGGAGAGGAAAAGAATTTTTACCATCCGTAGCCCCTGAATCTTCCTTTGGTGTGCCAAAGACCAGCAGGATAGAGAGAGGCATTCGGTTCACGAACTAATTCACCGTTTTTAACGACATCACCCATCGTTAAGTTGCGATCGATGTGCCAGGTATAGGGATCATTCACTTCAAAGACTTTAAGAATTTGGCGACGACGTTCAGCGAGTTTGTGAAAGTACAATTCTCGAACTTCTTGCGGCCAGCCTGATTGAGCTAAGATTTCGCGAAGATCTTGC
>JBEIPE010000226.1:0-4772 GCA_040377215.1 Halobacteriovoraceae bacterium | reverse complement strand
GTACGAATATTGGCGTTAAAGCCAGCGTCGCGAATCACCGCGCGTGCAGAGACCACATGCTGAGCAAAGCTCAGAGTTGGAATCATCATTAGTGCGAGCAATAGCGTTTTCATACTCATGGCCTTTTAAAACAAACTGTCTTGATCGTCGTTGACTGGATCACGGTTCAACATCTCGATCACGGTAATGCCCAGGGCCGGCAAGAATCCGTAAGGAGGCGGAACAACCACGCTCAAAACACCACCGAACATGCGCACCCACACGGCCGCTTTATCCCACAATGATTGACGTGGATTCCAGATCTCTTCAAGCTTGGCCACTTGATCAAGCTCGAGCGCCGTGATGATGCCGGTCTCGTAAGCAGAAGCCATCAAATCGGTGTAGCTTGGCTGACGACCGAGGAAGTAGTTATTCGTGCCAAGCAACTTCATTTCTTTGCGCAAGAGACGGATGGCGAAGCGGAAGCGCTCCATCGGATCAAGTGTGATGACTTCTTCCACCGTCTCTTCGTTTTCATAAACTAGGATTTCAATCTTGGGGCTCTCAAGACGCGTTTTAAGCTTCTTGATCACGTTGCCCATCAAGGTAATTTGCAAGGGAGTGTAGGCCGAGTACAAACGCTGACGGTGAGAGACTTTGCCCTTGGTCACACGTTGCGTGACGAAGTCCGCACGCTCAGTGGCATTGATCTCAAACTGGGTACGTAAGAACTGGCGCTTGTTAACGTATTCGGCCAGTGAGATTTCCCACGAGTCCACGTCGTCTTTAATGAGTTCTTTTAACTCGCTGGCGGCTTTCTCGGTCAACTCGCCGGCGTTCACTGCGGCCGTGAGTTTTTTCTTAAGTGCTGATGAATTGAAGTTTTCGTTGGCCTGGCGGAAAGCCGCCATCATCTCGCGGTAGTTCTCATGAAGACATTTGCCGCGAGCACGCTTGGTTGAGAATTCACGCAAGGGCTTCATCTCTGCAGTGACTTCTGTGGTCGGTGCGGTGAAGCTGTCACGGGCCGTGCGGTCTGTATCTTTTTGAACGCCGTAAGCACGAAGCAATGATTCTAAAACTACATCATCGATCAAACCTTGCTGGCGAATCGCGCGCAACAAGAGATCGAAGTTTCCATTCAGCGCCGTATGGTTCGCAAGCTTCGTCCCTAAAACACTGTTGAGTGTGAAGGCACAGGCCTCACCTTTGATCGTCGCAAAAGCATCCAGCACATCGCGCTCAAGCACAGCGCGAGAAAGGTTCATGTTATTGATGGAGCGAATCTGCGCTGACGTGAGGAGGTTTGATTTCCCTTCGCGATCGTTGATGAGAGGATGAACCGCCGCGGCCTGCGCATAGGCACTCGTGAGTAGTGTGAATAGGACAAGCCAGCGCACAGTGGGTCCTTTGGTCGGTTTGGGCGGCCACTATAACTCGGCAAAAATTTTTAGGTGGAAAGCGTGTAAAAAAGAAAGGGAGGTTTACACCTCCCCCCTGTCTCAATACTGACGGGCACCAGTTCCTTTAACCGTCAGTACCAATAGCTGGCTCAATTGATGGAGTGGCCTCGGGGTCAGCTTTGTTGAGGCGGCGGCGGTGAGGCCAAATGGCATACCAAAACGCTAGCGGGAGAGATCCCACTAAAAGCACATACAATAAACTACGCCAAGGTTCGCGCATACAACTCCAAGCACTGTTGTAACCCCGTCTCAAATTCCACGATAGACGGAGATTTCAGAGTCAAAATTTGTAAGGAAAAATGACACCACTTGGGTGAAAAAGGGCCTTTTTGGCCCTGGCAGAGCTTCGACAAGCGGATTTGTCCGTCTACGAACACTCCATTTATGAGTAGCATTGAGGTCTATGGATATCCCTCAATCAAAATGGGCCCGCGGTTCGCGCTTATTGCGCCTCGCCGCTGACGTGGCCGTGAAAGAAGTCGGGGCACGCTTGCCGGGCAAGGCCCTCGAGGCCGCCCAAAAACTTAACTTGCGGATCGAGCAGACCCGTCTTTTGGTGGAAACCCTTTCGCAAATGAAAGGCGCCGCCATGAAGGCCGGTCAGCTCTTGGGTCTGGAGGGCAACGATCTCTTACCACCAGAGGTTGTGGAAGTGCTTTCGCGCCTCCAGTCTGATGGCGATCCTCTTCCCACGGCCGAGATTGAAACACTCATTCGCAACGCCTGGGGACCCGAGCGCTACCAAGAGTTGAAAAACCTCTCCCCCACGCCCTTGGCGTCCGCCAGCATCGGCCAGGTCCACACCGCGGACTGGCGGGATCGCAAGCTCGCTATCAAGGTCCAATTTCCAGGCGTCTCGCAAACCATCGACAGCGACGTGGCATTACTTAAGAATGTGGTGGAAAAATTAATTTTTGTCACACGCAAGAAGACGGAGCTTGGCGCCCTCTTTGAAGAGATCCGCCAGACCCTTCACCAAGAAACGGACTACCTCGCCGAAGCGCGCTTCATGCAGCAGTACCGTGAGAACTTCCAGAGCTTCGACGGCTACTTGATTCCCGCGCCGGTCATGGAGCTTTGCACGCCCGGCGTTTTGGCCATGGACTACCAGCCGGGTCAAAAGCTCAAGGACTGGGTCAAGTACGCCAGCATGGAGGAGAAACAGCTCCTCGGTGAGCGCATGATGAGCCTCTTCCTCCATGAGTACCTGGCCTGCGGCCTGGTGCAAACGGATCCGAACTGGGGCAACTTCCTGGTGGCCCCGACGGGGGAACTGGTAGTTTTGGATTTCGGTGCCTGCAAAACCTATTCAAAAGAGTTCCGCACGACCTACCGAAAGGTGCTCTCTCATTCGATGCACCGTCAGAAGAGCGAACTGATCGCCGTCTCCCAAGGCTTTGGCCTCATCGATCCGCGAGAAGAGACTGAGGCGCAAGAGGCCTACCTGCACATGATGGATGTGGTGATCGCTCCGTTCCGACATGTTGGCGTATTTGATTTTGCCACTGAGACCTATTCGCAGAACTCCAAAGACGCCTCACTGGCCTTTGCCAAGGCCCTGAAGTTCAGCCCACCTCCGCGTGACCTTATTTTCTTGCACAGAAAACTCGGCGGCGTGTTCCAAACGCTGAAGCGGATGGAGACGAAACTTGATTTACGGCTGGTGTGGGAAAAGATGATGCAGGAATAGTTGAAACAAAAAGGGCCCCTTTCGGGGCCCTTTTTTTTAGTTTTCCATCATGATCATAAAGAGGTCGAGCAAGCTCTTGTCTTCCGGCAAGGCGCCGTTCAAGAAGGCCACCAAGTTCTCCAATGGCATGTCGAAGATTGGCTTCAACTGCTCTGGGATTTCCTCTGGAACCTGGTTCTGAGTGCGCATCTGGTAAACTTTGATCAACACATCACGAGTGAACGGCTCAAGCGTCTGGCGAATCTCACGCTGATTCATCAACTCAACCGCGATGGTGTTTTCTTTCGCAGCGATGAATGTTGCGACCTGAGCACCAGCACCATCAGTGAACACAGTCTGCTTAGCAATACGATCCGCAGGGATGTTCGTATTGAGGAAAAGCTTGCTCACAGTAAGAGCGCGAGCAAACGGTATGTTCGACATTGAGTCTTCTGCGCGGAGAGCTGAATCTCTTACGATCGGGAGCATGATCTCGCGGAAGTCTGTTTCTACTTTGTTCAGCTTCAAGTAACGGTTCAAACCGCCGCTGAATGAACGCTTAATCTTATGAGTCGCTTCGATATCGAACACATGAGGAATCTTCGCGACTGAACCATCGGCCAATTTAAATTCTGCTTCAACTTCTACAGCGTTAGCGATCATTGAGAGCACAGTGCTGCGAATCTTGTCACCGAATACTGGGTAGTCCAAGAAGTTGTTACGGTAGTCATCGAATGTGCTGATATCAAGTACACGCTTCGTCATCCACTGCACGGCCAAGATCTTATCGGCCCAGATACCACGTACAGAGATTTGTGATGGGTCAGCATTCAACTCGCCTGGCAAAGTCTCGTCGAAGCGCTGGCTGTTGAAGAACTTACCAGTTTCGCCGATTGATACGTAGCCTTCTGCCAATTGAATCTTGTCGCTGAAGCATGAGTCCGCTTCGCCACCGCCGATGTCAGTCAAAGGAATGATACCAGCCAAGCGGCCTGTTGCTGTATTCGCTACTGCACAGTGAACATCTGGAGTCGTCAACACTTCGAGGTAGAAGTCAGCTGCAACTTGAGCGGCGTCTTTCAATCCAACAAAGAAGTCACGGTTTGAACGCTCGATCTCGCGGCGCTCTTCAGTTGGAGCGTTTGCAATTCTTTCTTCCCAGTTCGCTGTGACAGACCATGGGTACATTGAAGACAAGCGATCGTAGAGTTCGAAGAAGCGACGTAGGCCTTCGAAGGTGTACTCCACTTGGAAGTAGTAGCTTACATCGCCACCGGCCGAGTTAAAGTTCGCGCGGCGGTTACGGAAGTTACGTTTTGCGTAGTTCTCTTTGTAGTTCTTAACAAAGTTCTCAGCGATAGCTTTAAGGCCTGAACCATCATCGAAGCGGTTACAGCCTGGGTTCACTTCTACGTGTTCGTCAGTACAGAACTGGAAGCTCTTCAACTGTGCGTCTTCGCCAGTTTTCTTAAGGTCTTCAAGAGTAAGGTTCGAAGGCAACACACGCTTAGAGCCGTCTTTCAATTGAACTTCACGGTTGTAACCGAAGGCCAAAGCCGCCATGTCGTACTTACCCATGACTGGGAGTTGGTTCAAGCTTGTTCCTGCGTAATCCATAACTGATGAGTAAGTAACATCGCGCTTGATCCCAAGAGATGAGC
>JBEIPE010000382.1:0-2397 GCA_040377215.1 Halobacteriovoraceae bacterium | reverse complement strand
ATCGATGCGCACACGATGCTCGCCACCCTTGGTGATGACTTTCATATCACCGCTCCAACCGTGAAAAGCACGGCAGGCCCATGCGACAGCAGCGACACCCGTGCCACAAGACCATGTCTCACCTTCTACACCACGCTCGAACACACGCAAGTGAACGGTGGGTTGAGCCGGATCGGCGACAGAAATAAAATCGACGTTGGTGCCACGGGGGAACACACGATGATGTCGCAAGCGCGGCGCCTCTCCCATAAAATCAATTTTTTCAACATCCGGTACTTCGAGCACAAGATGAGGAACACCCGTGTTGACGTAATACCAGCGTGAGTACGAGCTAAAGAGATCAGGCGGCAAAGTGACATCTTGGCGTTGTTCACTCATTTGTATCCACAAGCGATCATCTTCTAGGCGGGCGTGATACACACCATTCATGGTTTTGAATTTAACTTCTTTGCAGCCATTCTTTTTCTGCATGTAATGCCAGGCCGCTGCGCGAGCTGCGTTTCCACACATCTCGGCTTCACCACCGTCGGCATTCCAAAGACGGAAACGAAAATCAAAATCCGGACTCACTGTCAGTTCGGCCACACCATCGGCGCCAACACCAAAAGCCGCATCACACAGGTTTTTAATTTCTAGTGCCGAGGGTGTCGCACCACCTTGCAAGTGATCAAGCAAGATGAAGTGATTTCCGTTAGCCGAATATTTGACGAAGTTTTTTGACATCGATTCAGTCTAGCGCTATCCGCGCTTGTTCTCAAGACCGGCTTCCACAAACCATTGGCGAACTTCTTCAACATTAGTGATCAGCTCTTCGTTATTACTGCGACTTTGCTTAGGAGGCGGGATGACTTTATCCCACTCAAAGGGCCGATCAAGGCCTAACTGCGCCATATAACGCCCGCCTTCATTGAGAAAACGTTCGAAACAAATCTCAATCTGAGGTGAGAACAATGTCCTTATTCGCTCGTACATCCGTCGCTCAGTGATGAAACGGACAAAGCTCTTTTTCTCCGCCTCGAGGCGCTGACCTTTCCAATCAATGCCATCATTTTCGTAATACTGGCCGGTTTGATAGGAAAGAATAAAACTCAAAAGCTGCGCCCATTCATTTTGTCGGTATGACAAAATCACCTCGCAATCTTTAAACACTCTGTAGAAACCTTCGTGTGTCAGTTGATGTCCGAGCGCCTTAAAGTAATAGCATCCGCGACTCTGTTGCAGCCATTGGATGCGTTGATCCTTAATCGCCAGCATCTCATCTTTTGTGAACGAAGCCTGTGTCCAGTTCTTGATATCAACCACCGGCTCACCGCCAGCAAAGCTTACGGGTAAAGCGGTATTAAAATATTCTGAGAGAGGTTGATGGCCGCCGTGTTGGGCAAAGTATTCTCTAAGGGCCACTTCAACGTATGTGCTGCCACTACGAGGCTGGCAGTAATGAGCGATGAGTCTTTGATTGATCAAATGTGAGAACTACGAGAGGCAGGAAGTAGAGGAGCCGTAAGCACAAATGCCGTACACGATCACTTCTTCGCTGAAGTTATCAGTCACAAGGCTGAGCTTTTGCATCTCGCCAAAACCTTGGAATTCTTTTTTTTCTTCGTCATTGTTAGCCATAACTTATTATATACTAAATTAGACGCTTTTTTGTTCTAAAATTAAGCAGTTAGCCGATAAAATGGCTGGCTGGATGGCAAAACCTTGAAAATTCAAAACCTTGAGCTTGATTCAGATTCCCATAATTTTGGCCGTAGGACCTTTTTAGACGGCCAGGGCCGTATAACCAAGCATCGCAGCCTTTTGGCCGAGTATGTTTTTTTTGGCAGTGGCTCGTCTTTTCGCAAGCATGTGAACCAGCTCTTCAACCAGGTTTCTCAAGGTGTCCTGCTCCCGGCCCTCGAGTTCTACGAACCCAATGATACCTCCGTGAGTCTCGCTCCACGAGAGATGGAGCAGCTCATTCTCAGTCCACTAGAGAGGCCGTTTCAAACTTCAGACTACCATCAAATCGGCGCCTACATCGCTCTCTGTGCTTTCGTAGGTCTCAATGATTCTCACCGCCACAACATTATGTTGGGACTGCATAACGGCGCATTTACTTTTGTCTCAGTCGATTGTGAGACCATGCTGAGTGATATTCCTCACGCCATCACACTCGGGCTCTTCCGCCACGAATCAGGCTGTCCGTGTAAATCGAAGTACTGTTTTCACTATGGTCTTTCGGCTTTGAAAATCGCCAGTGAAGAGCATTTAGATTCAATGCCAGCTGATATCATCTGGGGCCACCGGGCCATGAGACGCCTGCTGCTTGAACACAAAGACTCCCTACGAGACAACTTTCTAAAAACGCTCAATCGCCAACCATTGGTTTTGCGCAAGCTTTATAACTTCACCTAT
>JBEIPE010000328.1:0-3075 GCA_040377215.1 Halobacteriovoraceae bacterium | reverse complement strand
TACTACGACGATCTCCTCGATGAAAAACTCGATGCACTCTATAAAGCTGTCGCTGGTAAGAAAGCCGGCATTCTCAGCAATTTCTACTCACGTCACGCCGAAGAAGCGGGCCAGATCTATCTTGAGATCGCTGAGGTGGTAGAGAACGTCGAGAACTCACTGAAAGTTGTGGGTGACTTTTATCTCGCCACAGTCTTCCGCACGGCCAGTGCGCGTTTTCGTTTCAATGATTGGCAGAAGAGTATTAATGAGAAGCTGGGGAATTTAGCGGAAGTGTCGAAGCTTTTGCATTCTCGCGTCTCGGAGAGTCGCGGTCATTGGCTGGAAATCATCATCATCCTGCTCATCGCAGTTGAGTTGATTCCGTTCTTCAAAGCCTTGTTCGACTAATTATCGATATTGATGTGGCCGTTATCAGAGAGCGTCTCATTGAGAGTCTCGACGGCGTATTCAATGGCCTGTTCGCCATAGGCGATGCCATCTTTTGACGAGTCTGGGAAATTAGCATGTTTGATGAGTTGTACTGATTGCTTAAGAAGTTGCGCAGAGGCTTCGAAGTATTCGGCCTCATCTTCTGCCGTGAGCACATGCACCAACAAGGTGTGAGCGTGTTTCAAAAGGCGTACCTGCATCGGTGTTAAATCGTGAGTTTCCACTTTCATAACGAGCTCAGTAGCTGAGGTGGCGACGATTTTGTTCATGCAAAGCTTCCTTGTAAGAAAAGTACTCTCAAGGAAGCTATTCGGCAGGTTTCACAGAGATTTTAAGAGTTTTCACTAGAGCGAAGCGCTCCACTCAGATATTACCCACCCAAGTCAGTAACAGCACGAATCCCGCCCCACTCATAAGTCGCGAATAGAGACGAGGAGGGTGGGCGTGAAAGCGCTCGGCAAGTTCTCGTAAAGTGACCTGCAACATAGCCCCGCCGGCCAGGGCCAACAGACTTGGAAGGGCCGCTTGAGTCGTAGAGACAAACATCCCGCCGAGACCGCCACCGATGACTTCTACAAGGCCCGATGCCACCCCACCTAGCATCGCCTGTGGTCCTGACAAACCAAGCGCGCGGAAGGCGAGAACGGTAGCAAAACCTTCGGGAATATTTTGGATCATGATGGCAGTAATCAAGCTGCCTGAACCCAAGTTAGAGAGGCCGACAAAGGCCGCACCACCCGCGAGACCCTCGGGTAGGTTATGCAGCATCATCGCGACCACGAAGAGTTTGGCAGGAGAGCTGCTACTCAAAACGCGACCCATGGCGAACATCATTGCAGCGCCTAGTAGGGCCATAAGAACAGTGATGGTGAAAGCTTCCATACCTTGGGCCCATGAGCCCTGGGCGGCCGGCAAAAGCAAGGAGAAGGCCGAGGCTGCCAGCATCATGCCGAGGGCAAAGTCCATGTTGGGAAGGGCGTTGGTACCGGGCATGCGCGCTCTAAGAAGGGTCAGCATCGCACCCAAAATCGTCGATCCACCTACCCATAAACCTGCAATAAGCCCTAGCTCCATAAGTCCTCCTCCCCCTATTTTACGGTGCCTTAGGGGGCGAACTCCAATCGATAGTCTTGATGTGTTGATAGATAAACCTAGACATATTCATGGGCTATCTGTTAGTTTTCAGGCGCGGGATGGAGCAGTCTGGTAGCTCGTCGGGCTCATAACCCGAAGGCCGTTGGTTCAAATCCAACTCCCGCAACCAAAGCTTTAATAAGGGACCCTTTCTGGGTCCCTTTTTTTTACCCGAATCCCTTTCCAAAAATTTTAAAATTCAAAAAAAACCGAATATTTACGAATTCGGCCCGAAACCTTGACAGGTTTTTCGGAGAAATTATTTTGATAGCACGGACAAGCGATAGACCCATGAAAATCAAGGAGGGATATTCATGAAAATTCGAAGAACCGATCATTCGTTTTCGCCAATGCTAGACAACCGAAATCGTCTTTTGCATGGCCAAAGGAAAAAGAAAACTAAGACCCAAGAATTTCGCAATGTGCTCCAAAAGTTGCTCGATGATCAGGCCGATGAGGGTGAGGAGTTCCGGGTTCTCTTACCTAAGCACGGCCACTTCTGGGACAATGGCTACGAAGACTTAGAGTAAGGAGGTTTTATGACAGAACTTATTACATCTACAAAAAACCATTTAAAGAGAGTTTTTCCCGACGCAAAAGACATCAATATAAAGCTCGAACGGGATCATGAAAAATATCTTTCGAAAATTCATGTGCATGTCCCAGGCAAGGTGATCCATGCGGAAAAGAAAGCCGAGTCCGTTTGGGAAGCCGTCGACTCTTCTTACCAGGCCGTCCTCAAGCAGGTCGAGAAGTTTAGAACTAAGCGCTTTTCGCGAAAAAAAATTAAAAAAGAGAAATACATTTTTTAAACCTAAGTCGCTTTATTCTTTGGAGGAATTATGAAGCACTCAGCAAGAAAAATTCTTATCCCTGCCATTAGCGTGTTGTCTGGATTCGTCATCTCATACTTTGCATTTCGTTCTAATCCACAATTGATAAATCAAGTGAGTGCTGGCGAACTGCGATCTGAGCGCAAGGAAATTGCGCAGACTGGTCTGCTCAAGAAAAAGCTGGTCAATCCCGTGACGCCGGACCGTTTCTTCGAACATGACGATCTATTCGAAGAGATGGAAAGAATGCAGGAGCGCATGCGAGATCACTTAAAAAACTTTGACCATCATGACCTCGTAATCGATGACTCCTTAGAGAAGACTCTTGTGGGTGGAGTGAGCCAACGAGAAGATAGCGAATACGTGTATCTTGACGTTCCGATCACTGATCTCGACGAGACGACGGTAGATACGAATGTCGTTAATGATTATGTTACTATCTCTGGCACAGTCGAAAAAAAATACAATGCTGGCGAGGGGCTGTTTCGATCGTCCTTTAGTCGAACGTTTCCTCTTCCAGAAGGGGTAGATCAGAACCAAATGGCGGTTGTTCCACAGAAAGGAAAGGTCACGCTCAAGTTTCCGAAACTGAAAGTTTGAATCCAGTTTAAATTTGATCGAGTGGGAAAATGATAATCTCGAGACCGACGACCTTGTTCTTCTGATTCCGCGTGTA
>JBEIPE010000235.1:0-4615 GCA_040377215.1 Halobacteriovoraceae bacterium | reverse complement strand
TCACTTCCCCCGCACTGAAAATCTTTCGACGCCGGCATGCGCCCGCCCGCTAGCTTCGGCATAATCCCTTTCGCTTCCCCTGCCTGATAACACGCCTGCTCGGCCGCTTGGCGCTTGCAATGACCAAAGACTCGCTCATGGGCCATGGTGACCTTCACGCCAATCAAACGCGTGCTGGTCGGTGCCCGCAGCATGTACTCCACTCCGGCCTTAATACCAGGAGCAGGTTTGGGAATGAGGCTGATTTTCAAATACACCGTGGCCACACCCGGTAGTGAACTCGGCGCTCGTTTCACCTGCCAAGCGATCTCGTCTTCTCGGCGAAGCACATACATGTCTTTGATGAGCCAACCGGTCTCATCCCACTCGCGTCCAACTTGTGGTGATTCTGGTTCGCGTCCACCCATCAAGCTCTCGCCCAATTTTTTGCGTTTGAGCAGTTGCGTGCAAACTGGATTGTCGCGGAAGAATCGTTCGAGTCCCATCCAAGCGGTGTGCTCGCTGACCTTCTCTTCATTGAAGGCCGTGCTCTGTTCGAGATCATGACGAACTTGGAACATCACCAGCGTAATACTGGCGCAAACAAAGGTTACGAGGACGGCCACAAGAACCGCCGACCCGCGTTCCCCCACTCTAGAATTAAGAATTCCCACGAGTGTATTTTAGGCCCAAAACTTGATTATTCGTTTGCCCAGAGTTTGTGGCAGGAAAGGCGGAAGCAGCTGAAAAGCCGCTCCCGCCTCGAGGATATTAACTAGGACTTAACGGATAACTTGTACTTCTTCGACCAAAAAGCCCCAAGCGGCCTGCGAGCTGTCCGAGCTGAACTCGATAACGGCCGTGTCGCCTTGGATGTAGTCCGAGGTGAAATCTTCCAATTTCCCTGAGAGTTTTTCGATCACAGCACCGCTCGCGTCTTTCACAGTCAAGAAGTCGTAACCTGACTCAGAGTCGAGTTTCTTCACGACCACACGGATGTACTTCGCGCCTGCGACAGTAATCGTGCGAGAAAGTTTTGAGCTGTTCGGGTACGGGTGAACTGATTCGAACACATCCGACATACGCTCAGACTGCCACTGATCAGCTGGTGGATCTTGGCGAGCAGGACGAGTGTTGGTCAAAAGATTGTAAGCATCCGCGCGACCGCCAGAAACAGTTGTACGACGGTAAGCAGAACTTGGAACCGAAGTCGCCATCAAGCGCTCAAGAGTTTCAGCGTGTGGACGACGGCCTTCTTGGGCCAAGTAGAGACCCAACACGCCTGAGACGTGAGGAGTTGCCATGGAAGTACCGCTGAACACTGAGTAGCCATTGTTCGGTGTGGTCGACAAGACGTTGCGGCCGGGAGCTGAGATATGCACAGTGCGCTTACCGTAGCTTGAGAAACTCGCCAATTGGTCTTGGTGAGTGATGGCGGCGACTGCGATCATATTCTCGGTTGCGTAGTTTGAAGGATAGTTCGCGCGCACATCGTTGTTGCTGGTTGAGTTACCAGCAGCTGCGACGAACACGATGCCTTTATCAGAAGCGGCTTTGATTGAATCAAAGAGCGCTTGCGTGTAACCGCCGCCGCCCCAAGAGTTGCTCATCAAATCCACGTCCATCTTTGTGGCGTAGTCGATCGCTTCGATCGCATCCACCAATGAACCTGAGCCTGAATCCGTGAGGAATTTAACTGCCATGATTTTTACATCGGCCATCACACCAGCAACACCGCCGTTACTGTGGATTGCACCGATAGTACCGGCACAGTGAGTTCCGTGGCCGTGACCGTCAAAAGGATTCCCGTTATCAACCGCTGCGTTCCAGCCGTAAACGTCGTCAATATAACCGTTCTTGTCGTTATCAATGCCGTCGCCTGCGACTTCGCCCGCGTTGACCCACATGTTAGCTGCGAGGTCCGGGTGGTTGTAGTCGATACCTGTATCGATCACTGCGATGGTGATGTCGCGTGAACCTTTCGTGATCTGCCAAGCTTTGAGAGCGTTGACGTCTACGCCGGCCACACCGACTTCTGTGCCTGGAGCGCCGTTACGATCTGGCTCGTTTTTTCCTGTGTTCGCAAGACCCCAGAGAAGACCAAAGCGATCATCACCTTGAGCTGCTTCAGAGCGAGCAAGCATACGTTCAACGTTCGAAGTGTTATTGATCGCTGTGTAGATGAAGTTCGGCTCAGCATATTCAACTGCTGGGTTCGCTTCCAATTCAGCAATGGCCACCGCCACTGACTTTTGCGCTGTCGTCACGAGAGCGAAACGACCGGCCAAGAGATTCAATTCTTTTTTGATTTGCATACCCTGAAGAGCAGCAGCAGACTTACCTTCGCGGATCTTAACAAGAACCTCGCCAGCGATAAAAGGAGCATCTATGCTCATCTTTTCTTTGGCCAAGACCATAGGGGAAAGGGCCAAGAGCCCTACCAAAACGCACAACTTATTCGATTTCATCCGCACTCCTTGCAGGTAAATCAACACTTCAATGTGTAGTTAGAGAGATTTTAAGTGAAATTTTTGCCGTATGTTGTTTTAAAAGCCTAAATGCCCTGTTTGTAAGAAAATAAAAGCTGAGGAGAAAACTCGTGAGCCAAATTTTCAATAAAAGTTCCCACCCTGTTGCCGTCAAAAGAATTCCCGTGCGCATCTGGGCACTACGAGATGAAATTGAAGCGGCCCTAGATCGACGCATTAAAGAGTGCGAAGTCGCAGGCACTCCTCTCTTTCTCGACGACATTAAAGAATTTTATGGCATGAGAACGGACAAGCCACTGGCCGGTCAACCTCAATTGCAGCTCGTCTCAGAGCCGACCACTCCTCAAGACTCTGTTGATGAAATGATGGAAGCTTTAGCGGCCACACCTGAAGAGCCTACTCCAGCGCCTGTGGAAGAAACTCCTGTTGTCGCCGAGGCCGTGGTAGAAAAAGCTGACGAGCTCGTCGCTTCACAAACTCCCGCTGAAAAAGCAGAAGCACCAGCAGCACCTCACGTGCAACGTGCCTACACTCGCCTTGCTCCCGATTCAACGAAGGTATCCTACGGCTTTGCCTTACTCGCCGATGTGAATATGGATTGGATGCTCACTTTCTCAAAAGAGAAGTTCATTCAAGGTCAAAGCGTGGTCGTTGAATTCTTGATCCCGCATCCGTTTATGATGAGTGCCGAAGTCATCATGTGCCACAACTATGCTATGCGCAGCCGCATTATCAGCGAATCGAAGCCAGACTTCCGTTTGCAGTGCCGCTTCACTTATCCTTTCCCAGGCGAGCGCACGCGTTTGCGTGAATTCCTGACCTCGGTAGAGCCCGTCATCCCTAAAAAGGGAGCTGCTGCTAAACCTGCAGCAAATGACACTGGCCCGGAAGTCTAGGTCCCAGCTAAAATAGCTGCATGTTGCAGAACCTTCGTTTCCACTGGTCCACACTGGTTGTTGTTTGTTTCGCTCTTCTCTTGGGCGCTGTCGGCTTTTTTGCCGAGGTCTTCCAAGCACCCCCTCTGCCCCAAGAACTCGCGCAATTGATTAAGAACCCACTTCCAATTGAGAAGTTGCAGAAGCTCAAGCGCATGAGTTTCACCAACAAGATGGGCAGCTTCAAGTTTGAGAACACCCATCCAGAAGGCTTCTTGGATGGCCCGTGGCAAATGACTGAACCCACCACCATTAAGGCCCGCAAAGACTTCTTTATTAAAGTGGTGAAGGCCTTGAGTGATATTCAGGTACGTCACTCTCATCGCAGCGACACCATCAACCGCCAAAGCTTTTCCCTCGATAAGCCGCTCTTCTCACTGACTCTCGAATTGAGTGAAGGAACTCCTATCGAGCTGGCCTTTGGTTTGATCAACCCGATCGATAACTCCACTTACTTTTTAATTAAAGGCCAAGAGTGGATCTACCAGTGCACGACCTTACCCATCTCACTTGAAAGTGTGACCCAAGAAGAGTTGCTGGATTCTAAGGTGCTGGCGTTGAACCCTGATCAAGTGAACTTGATTGAATTACAACAAGCGCCCTTTGATAGCAGCGGCCTGCGCCTGATGCGTGTTGAGGGAAGCTGGCAAGATCCGGAAGGGAAGAAGTTTGATGACCGCAAAGTGGCGGCGTTTCTACGTGATCTACAAACTCTGAAGAGCACCATGGTGCTCGATAAACTCACAGAGTCGCAGTCCACTGAACTCACACGTGTGATGACCAACCCCGCCTGGCGCTTGCGCCTAGGTCAAGGCCAGTTGCCTGAGACGTTCTATGTCTCGGCGCCACTGGATCGTTTAGGTGATTTGAAATTAGAAAGAAGCCGCTCGTTCTTGTTCTATCGTGAAGGAACACAGAATCCCCTGGTGCTCGGTTCTGAGCAGCTGGGAATTATCACTAAGAAAGAACGGGATTTTCGCTAGAAGAAAAAAGGCCCCCGAAGGAGCCTTTCAAGTGTCGTGCATGACATGCACGACCAATTATTTGACTTCTTTGTGTACAGTCACACGGCGAAGAGAAGGATTGTACTTCTTCAATTCAACGCGCTCAGGTGTAGTCTTCTTGTTCTTAGTTGTGGTGTAACGTGAAGGACTCTTGCCTTCTTTACGTGCCTCAGTGCATTCGAGGGTAATGACGTTACGTGGACCTTTT